>JAIRRO010000117.1 GCA_031255955.1 Oscillospiraceae bacterium | reverse complement strand
ATCCATTCGGATACAAAGAATTTGTCCGCTTGTGTTGTCGTGAATGTCATTGTCCCTTCGTCGTAGCTCGCTCCGTGTACCTCTGTTATGCTGCCGTTGTCCGATATGCGGTAGACGGTGAGCAGATCGTAGTCCGCTGTTGCGATTTCCGCTGTCGGGGTGTACGGTATGGAGATGGTTGCTGTGCCGCCGAGGTTTGTTATCGCCGTGTTGCCGACGGTGATGCCGAGGTCGATGATGTCACGGACGGCGGGTGGGATGTTGGCGGTGACGGAGGGCGGGACGCCGAGGACGTCGGAAGGGGCGTCGGGGACGCCGCCCCCTACAGCGATGGGGATGATCGTCGCCGTGATTGTCACGGCTTCATTGGGTTGGGTGTTAGCGGCGATTGTTGCGATTGTCGCGGTGTCGAGGGTGACGGTTGAGATGTCGCTTTCCACCGTGAGGATGACGTCCTTCGCCTCGGCGATTGTTTTGATTGCCGCGGCGGGGAGTGTTGCCTCCACGGTTGTCACCGCGATTGCGGCGTCGCCCGTGTTTGCCTCGTCGATTTTCACGGGGATTACGATTTCCGCGACGGCGTTTGTTTTGCCGTCGGCTTTCGCCGTTTCCACAGCTTTTTTCGCTTTGTCCACCGCTGCGGTGACTTTCTCCGCTTCGATTGCCACCGTGGCTGTGCCGTTGTCGTCGGGCGTGATAGCCGGGGTGTCAAGGGTTTCGCTTGCCACAACGTCGTAGGATGCTTTGCCGAGACTGCCGAGGGGTGTTTCGCTGTCGGCGTCGCTGGAATTGTTGTCCCCGTCAGACGCCGAGTTTCCGGAGCCTGTGGGAATGTCGCCGGTTCCGGAAATCTTTTCCCAGCCGTCCTCTGTGGTTGAATCGTCCGAATAGAACAGTATTATCCTGTCGCCGCTCTCAAGGAATTGCTCGGATATACCTAAATCTGACAGCTTGCCGTTGATTGTATACATCCAACCGGAGTGGGGACCATTTGTAAATTCGCCGATTGTAACACCGTTGCGGGTCATAGATTCGACATAGTTTCCGCTCGGATTGCTCCAAGAAATACCCGCCTCGGTGATGGCTCTTTGAATAACATCGGCTACTGTCGCGTTCAAATCAACCGCAAAGGATTTTGACACCCAGTCCGATAGCCCACCATTTTTCAGCCCGTGTACCCTGCCGTCCTCAACGCTGTTGTGCAGCGTATCGCCCTTAATGGTCAGGGTAACGGTAATCAAATCCGACGCACCCGAACCGCCGCCGGGAAGCTTCAGGACAGTTACATCAAGCGTGGCGTTAACCGCGCCATATGTCAGTGTGATAGATTGAATCCCGCGTGTAGCGGAGTCGTAACCGCTGACATTGCAGTCAGAAAGCGAAATTTCACTTGCTTTGCCGTCTGACCATCTTGCCGTGATAACAATTCCCGACAGATCAAGCACATCGCCGATGTAGTACTGCGTTTTATAGTTGCCGGAAATCTCGAGGCTTGTGATGATGGCTTTAGCAAAGTCAAGCTCAGGGAACAGTTCCCCTTGCACCCAGTTCTTATAGCTTGTTTCAGAGTTGTTGAGCTGTGCAAGAACCGTACCGACGGCAAATTCATCGGGGGTTTTTTGGATGCAGGCAGCAGATTCGTCGAATGAGGTCGGATCGCTGATTTTACCTATGCCATCCAGTTCAGTAGCAACAATCAAATGATAGTAGTTGTTGCTTATATATTGACGGTCAACATCCACACTTCTCAGGAAGCCGAATATCGCTCCGAAAGTTTCGCTTGATTTAACATTCGCCAAAGCAAGAAAATAATCGTCAGCCGCAGCATTGTCCACGGATGTAATTGTACCGTAAAAGAAGTTATCAGTCACGTAACTGGTGTTCAGCGCGCCGCGAACCCCGCCCTCGTTGCCAATAATGCCGCCTACGCCCGCCGAACCCTTGATGTCAGCCGCGACATAACAATTCTTTACTGCCACAGTGGGCGTATTTGGAGCGGATGCGGCAATATATCCCGCGCCAACTATACCGCCTACCGAGTGCCCGCTTGCGTTTATCGTACCGAGGAACACACAGTTATCCACACTGCATAATCCCACGGATTGCATTTTCTTAGCGATGATTCCGCCAACGGTATTCACACCCTTCACATCGGCATAACTCAGGCAATTACGGATGGTTCCGTTCATACCGCCGACAAAAGAAGCAATATCGCTTTGCGAAGCGTCATAACCGACAGTCACACCGGTTTCCACGATGCAATTCGTAATTGTGATACCATTATAGCCTGATCCGCTGCCCTCAATCAATCCACTGCGTAATGTGGACGAGCCGGAGAGCAGCTTGACATTATCAAGCGTTATAGTGTCGGGAACGCCCGTGCTGTACGTACCGTCAATGCCATAGACCACAAAACTGTTTAATACCAGTCCTGAACCGTTAATGCGTTCACCGTATATATTCAAGTTCTTAACCGTGGCTTCTCTGACGAATCCAAGCAAGGGGTATCCGTTGTTCGCGACAGTAATCGTGTGCCCGTCGCCGTCAAGAATTGCCATAAACGGGTCGATATTTGCGCCATGACCGTATTCGGCTTTTTCGACATCTCTTGCGCTCGTGGGTATGAAAACCGACGATGAGTTTTTAACAGTGCCTATTGGCACCCAATCTGACGCAAGCGAAATATCATTCGTTAGCTTCAAATGGACGCCTTCAAGTGTAGTGCCGCTGTTTACTGCACGTTGAATTGTCAGCAAATCCGCATATGATTCGATGAAAAACGGCTCCTCGGGAGTACCTGTTCCGCGGAGTGAACCGATTGAAACCGGTTCAATTATCACGGTGATGATATCGCTTGTCACAGTAGCTATATTATTTCCAATAACACTTGAAGCTTCGAAATACCAATAATTAGCACCAGCTTCGTACTGCGCCGGAAGAGTAAAGCTGTGAGTTACGCTTTTGCGCTGGTAATAGTCTGCGGTGCTGGAAATGCTTGTCGCAGATTGCGAGGCGTCTCCGATAAAAACACCTCCCGTTGTGGACGGTGTCGAGTTCTTATACCACTTGACAGATAAGAGCGCATCACTTTCAAGCGTCGCTATAGTCGTGCGAACCGCATACTCAGAACCAATAGGCAGAGTCACGATGTCAGGCGGACCGGAAACTATTTCCGGAGGAAATACCGACTCAGCGAGAACCGTCACCGTAGCTCCCGCGCTTGTAGTAGTGAACTGGATTCCATCCACAGTATTGGTAATCACACAATAATAATTGCGGCTTCCCGCGTATGCTGTCGGCGGTGTATACGTGCTCTCCGTCGCGCCTTGAATGGGGAGCTTCATCGGACCGTATGTCCACTGATAACTAAGTGTGCCTTTCTCCGGCGTATTTACCGCGACGGAGAGAGAAAAAGAGGAATTGTTTTTGGAAACAGTTGACGACGGAGAAGGTTGCGCGGAGATTTTTGGATCATAATCAATTTTGCTGACATACAAGGTGTAGTTGGTTGTCGATGATAGCGCGGGATTTTCATTTTCATATCTTAGAGAAAAAGGAATGACAGCAATATCAGAGCCAGAAGCTGTATATTCGGAAAGTGTTATTTCCCTATTTGTCGGGGCGGGGGAGATAAGCTCATCCCGCAGATAAAAATCCACTCCGGGAGAATTGATCGGAGCCGTGATGTATATTTTATCCTCGGAGGTCACGGTAGAATATTCGTATGTGTACGGTGATGTTGCCGGAGACAGCGGAAGCTTTTTTGTACCCTGCTCATTTTGAATAGATATACTAAAGGCTGATGAACCTGATTTTACAGATGGACTGCGTGTTATGTTGAAATTATATACAGCGGAATTAACATATTGACCATCATACTTTTGACCGATAACAAGACTGAGTACATGTGTTTCGCCAATGGGAAATTCTCTTAGGCTTGTAGTTAACATGGAGTTGCTTGTGGTAGTATTTGATATTGCTTTGTTTGTGGTGCTGTTTGCAAGAGCCTTGCCGTCACGATAACAATCGTAATAAAAGTTTTCGGGTATTGGGTCAATGCAAGTAAACGAAAGGTATCCGCTCACAGATGCATCAGAAATTACAACATCGTATGTTGTCTTTCCAGGCACAAACTCAAATCCCGGCACCGGGGTTGAGCTATTTTGGTGACCGAGAAAAACACTCGTGATATAGCCATATTCATCGCCTGCCGTCGGCACGGTATTATCATCCGCGGCAATAACGTGTACATTTATCGCAAGCAGCTGTGACAGACACAGAATTATAGCAAAAAGCAATGCGAACATTTTTGGGTTAGATTTGGATAGTTTCAAAATACAACCTCCATTTTGATATTTATAATAAAGCGAGGCGGGTGAACCGCCCCGCTTTATATACCGCAGGTTATTACGTCGGTTGCTACATTTCCTCGTACCAAGTGTCATAGTTCAACACTATCTCATCGCCGTCCTGTAGCTCAACTTGATCCATATACAGTTGTACAGGAAAGGCTACGCCGGGGCGCATCTCACTTGGTCTGATTTCATTGACCGTGAAAATCCATCCGTCATAAATATAGTACCAGCTTCCGTCTTCATACACATAATCGACGAAAACCGTTCCGAGTCCGTAAAGAGATTCAAGGGCTTCGTAAGTCACGTTTTCATACTGGAAATCAGGCACTGTTACCCATGTCGGTTCAAGATCATCAAACACTTCATTGACCAGATCGTACATGGTACTGCCATCGGATAAAGTGGCAGAATAAAAAAAGAACTCTTCGCCGTAGATCACCAGCGAAACAGTAACAGTTACGCTGTCCTCCACCGCTGTTGCGGCTCCGCCGAACCCTGTGAACAGGGCTGCCACCATTGCGAGCGTCAATACCACGCTCAGTAAACGCTTGTTTATGCTTTTCATAATAATTACCTTTCCGGCGCGTGGGCGCCAATTACATTACCCCGCGTTCGTCCTCTTTTGTCGGTCATTTGCCCGAACACATAGCAAATGGCGACCCTCCTTTCTATGCTGTCGTGGCGCAGCGGGGATTTTTTTCTGTACAGAAAACACCCCCGTAGTTCGAGACTACGGGGGTGATATAGTATCAGTGCACCTGCACATGCAAACCGATAACGAGCGTGTTTGCATCCCCCGACCCGACTTGTCCCCGTGCCCAAATGAGGGCTGAGGCATTACGGTTTCTCGAAAGTTGCGGAATCTCACCGCAAATCCCTATCGCTTACGCGACAGCATTTAATTACGTGCGGGCGCCGCACACAGCAACACCGGCACTTAACGAAGCGCGAGCCGACGGAGCCGACTTCCTTCTTCTTGAAACGCAGTATAACACAGGGTTTTCAGGATGTCAACACCAAAAATGAAAAAATATTAAAATTTATTTATAATTGCCCGGTCCTCGCTTTCACGGATGCGGCGAGTCAACTCCGCCAGCAGTTGCCGCGCGTTGGCTTCGCCGGGGGTTTCCGCGCGTATATGCAGGGCGTCGGTTGCGCGGCGCGGCGATATGAGCGCGAATCCGTCCGCGCCGCGCAAAACAAGACCGGAATCCAGCATATCGCCCGCCTCCGCGTTTGAGGACAGCTCGCGCATCACGGCGGCGCGGTCAGAGCGCAGCGGAATTTCAAGCTCTGATATACGAAAGCGGGGGATGGAGGCTTTGATCTCATCAAAGCTGACCCCGCGCCGCCGCATAAACGCGCACAGCTCCGCCGCGAGTACAAGACCGTCGCGGCTCCATTCGGCGGTGTTTATGTCAGAGCGAATAAGCTCGCCTTTATATTTCGCGGCAAGCGCGTTTATCGCCTCCGGCGCGTCCGGCGGCAGCGTGAGCGCGCCCCGCGAGCTTTCAAAATGTATGGCGGCTGCCATTGCCAAAAGCTCTCCGAAATCCGGCGGGGCACCGCGCTCACCGCGCGCGGAGCATGCCCTTCCGTCGGGCGAAGGCTCAAAAATTACGCACCCCTGCGCCTCCTCCGCAAGCTCATATCCGCCCGCGCGCGTCAGTGCCTCGCGCAGGGCGCGAGCCGCTGAGCCGCCCCCGCCGACAGCGACGCGCAGCGGCGCCGCGTCGTCCGGAGCTTCCACGCGGGCGATACGCGCGAGGTGCGAAATATAAAGCTCCACGACGCCGGTGACGCTGCGGGATTCCCCGCAGTGCGCTTGCCCTGAAAAGCGCAGCGCGCCAACGCCGTCCGGAGGTGGGGATAAAAGCCGACGTTCAACGGCGCGCCCGATCGCGGCGCCTGTTTTATCGATAAAGCTGATTTTGATATCCCCGCCGCGCTGCGTCACAACGGCGGACAACGCGATATCAAGCGTCCGCGCGGCAAACGCCGCCTCGGCGAGCGTTTCGGCGTCGTGAGTGATAACATCCCCGCCCGCGGCGTTCACTCCGTCGGCGATAAGGCGCGAAACCACGCGCGCGGCGGCGCCGCCCGCGCAGCATATCCCGACAAGTCCGAAGCCTCCCGCCGCAAGCCCCAGCCTTAAACACACCGACGCGTCAAGGCGCGCGTCACGCCCGCCGGATATTTCTCCGCGCGCCGTGAACAGTGGCGTCGCGTGCTGTGCACCTTCGTTTGACGTCTCGGATGCAGTGATGCGGTGCGAAACGGCGCTGTGCGAGGCTTCCAGCCTCACGCGTCCGTCCTCCGCATCACGCACGCAAGCGTAGTACGAATCGGGGGAGCCGATGTCGCGCCAATAGCCGCGCGGGGCGACGGCATATAATGCCCGCCCGGATTCAAGCAGCGCGGGGAATAAATCGCAGCCGAAATCATATTCCCCGCTCTCGGGAATTTCGCGCAGCGCGGAGGCGGTTATGACATATATGCCGGTGGATACCATATCCGTCATAACGCCCTCCCACGCGGGCTTTTCCGTAAATTTTTCGATTTTACCGTCCGGACTGCATACGACAAGACCGTATTCCGTAGGCTCCGGCACGGCGTGCAGCGCGATTGTCACCTCGCTTTTTCGGCTCCGGTGGAACCGGATAAGCTCCCGAAAATCGAAATCGCATATGCAATCGCCGGAGACGACAAGGAAATCGCCGTCCCCGCCGATAAAATCCGCGCAGTCGCGAACGCAGCCCGCCGTGCCGCGCCTCTCACCCTCCACGCGGTGCGTCAGCGATACGCCTTCAAACTCATCGCCGAAATAATCAATAACCACGCGCGGCATATACCGCAGCGCGAGACACGCATCCGTGACGCCGTTTTTCCGCAGCAGCCGAAGAATGTGCACCAGCACAGGCTCCCCGAGAATCGGAACCATCGGCTTCGGCATATTCCCCGTAACCGTCCGCAGACGCGTCCCCTCACCCCCCGCGAGGATAACAGCCTTCAAAAAGCACCAACTCCGAAAAAAGAAATATTCGGAGTATATTATTCCTCGCGTCTGTGGGATTATTTACGCCAGAACGCTTGATGCCATCGTCATAAAGCTGTTGGCGCACCACGAGGTCCACGGCCAGCCGTCTGTCGCGAACGGGCGCGGTTGGTCGGGTGCCGGCTCACCGGTAAGCGGGAAGTGGTCATACGGGGCGAAGCCGAGGATGATGCCCTCTTTTTTGACTTGATCGCAGTAGCGCCGCGCGATTTCCTCCGCTTCCTTCTGCTTGCCCGCGGCTTGTAAACCGACAGAGATGATCATATTCTGCGGCGCGACAACGCGCCCGCATACAAAGCTGATGCCGAACGTCACAAGCGGAGAGCGCATGCTTTCAGAGGCAAGTCCGATTTCAGTCAGCCACTCGCCGGGAGCCATAAGCCGCTCGGCGACCTTGTTAATTATCTTGCGGGGCAGGCGCTTGCCGAGGATGATAGGCTGATAGCAGGCAAGGCTCATCGCGTCAACAGGCTTGCCCTTTACCTTGGTGACGAATTTTTCACCGTCCCAATAATCGTCGATAATTATTTTTGTAAGCTTCTGCGCGCGGTCCATCCAGTCGGTGGCTTCCTTGCGCAGACCCGCGCCGCGGGCGAGTCTCGCCGTGCATTCCATCAACAGTACAAGAAACGCCATTGTGTTCGGGTCAGAGGCGGGGAAGCCGTCCTTGAAGTTGGAGGCGTCGTCCCAGCCGGCTTCATGCGGGCTTTGAATTTCCGTGACGTCGCTTGACGGCTGCACGGCGGGCTGCGGACGCGGGGCGGCGGCGCCCAGATCCGCGGAGCGGTATGTTGTCCAATAATTCACCCATTTGGCGAACTTGGGGAACATTCTGGCGCAGTCCTCCTGCGGGATTATATCCTCCCCGACGTTTCGAAGCAAAAATTCCAGCGCAAAGCCTTGGAACGGCGGCTGAAGCCCCGCCGCTACGCCGGTATACGCCAGCATTCCGGGCAGACGACCCGTGCGCTCGTCCTGATATTCAAACATTGTGCAAATCAGCCGCCACGCCTCTTTTAGATTATTTTGCATCGGCATAGCGTTATAGCTTTGCTGCCAGCTTGCCGCCACAACAGCCCATTGATGATGGAAGAATATTATCGGGGATTTGATAAACGAACGCGGCGCGGCGCGGTGACTCCAAACGGTCCACATGGCGTAATTCGCCGTTTCCTCATAGCCCTTGGCGACGCTGCGATAGCCGCGCTTAAAGCTCTCGAAGTCCGTGCGATTGTCCGATACAAGCTGGTCGAAGGGCTCATAGTGACCATAGGGATAAATTTCTCCGTCGTCATATTCGTGCAAGGCGGCGTCAAAGCGACCCGTTTGGACATCCGGCAAAAAGTTGTATGTCAACGAATTGTAATAGCCGTTTTCGTTGTACGGCGCGTCATAATGGAACGCGCCCGCCAGCGCATTGATAAACACCCTGCCGTATTTGCCGAAATCGGCTTCCGCGCCGCCTTTTGGCATAGAATAAATGCCGCGCAGCGCGCGGGCGAATCCCGGGGTGCGCTCCGGTATCGGCGGATTTGTGGAAATAAGCGTGAGGCGCGCCCCCGCGCCGTTGCCTCTGATGCGCACGTGCTGTCTGTCCGTAATCGCAAATTCGACGTAGGCGTCCCCGCTTGTAAGACGCAGGCTGCCCGCGTCGGCGAAGTATGTATAAGGAACGCTCGCGCCGTTTTTCGTCAGGGCGATATCAAACAGGAAATCCGTACCGGAGATCATATCGCCGGACTTTTGCATGCCGAGACGCAGGAGTCCGTGCTTTTCAAAATCCTCATACAGATATATTACGGAGCCGCGCCGCGCGTATGGCGCGCGCACTAAGGTAAATTTTTCGTAAGTTCCGAACATTCTAAATAGCTCCCTTCAATTAATTTATCCGCGTACCCATGCCGAAGGCTTTGGATACGGCGGCGAGCATTACCGCCCCGGTGATTGGATCAGAGGCGTATTGCATCCATTCCGGCTTGAACGCGCCCGCGACAAGCGAGGTGTATTTACCGAGAACCTCAAGCGGCTCCGCGTAGACAAGACCCAGCAGCACGGCGGCATATTGCAGCGTTTGATCCGAGCTGCGTCCCGCGCCCTCCGGCGGATTGTTCAGCTTTTCGCCGAAGCTCCGCGCGAGCTTATCGAACACATCGCCCGGCAGCCGCCGCCCGAGGATAAGCGGGATTTCGTTTTGAATAAGCGGCGCGTATGTCGTCTGAGACTCCGCGCTCTCGCGCTCTCCGGAATAGACGTTAACGGCGAAAAAGCGCTCGCCGTCCCAAAGGTCGGAGAGCATCGCGTCAAGACGCTCCTTCGCGCCCAGCGCGAATTTATCGGACGCCGCGTTGTCGCCGAGATTTGCCGCCAGCTGACTCAGCGCCTCGTACAGCAACACAAGATAAGCGTTCAAATCCGGGGCTATGACAGGCGCGCCGACGGTGAAGGTGGAGGGGTTCGGATGCCCCGATTCAAACCGGTAGGCGTAATAGCTGAGAGCGGCGCCCGGCATAGTGCGGTTGTCGCGCCACCATTTGGCTGTCGCCTCCAGCTCGTGATACAGCTTGCGCAGCATGTCAAGCTCCACGCCGTCGAGCAAGCCGTCATCAATCATTCGTGTGACGGCGAAGCCGCGCAGCGGAGGAGAGGACTCCGGCAGCGACATCAAAAGCTCGAAGGCAGAGTCAAAATCGCGGAACGCGAACGATGCCAAGGCTTGGCGGTGCGCCTCCGCCATTGAAGAGGTGATGCGGTTCGGCGTGATACAGTGATTGCCGTCGGCGAGCTTTTTGGAATTCAACCACAGCGAATACACAGCCTCGTCACGCAGCTTAGAATACTGCGGCGGCGCGGAGACGATGGAGCTGTCGAACGCCGAGAATTCGGCGGCATTCTCCGCCGCGCGGCTGTCAAAGCTGCCTGTCGGGGCGGGTATAATGGTGTCGCCCGGCAGCTCGTAGACGACAAGCTCGATAATGCCCCCGGCGGGCGCAATGTCCACCACAGGCACGACAGAGCCGAAGGCGTTTAGCACCCACGTGTCGTCAAAGGTGATCGTTCCGCGACGCGCGGAGAAGAGATAACGCCCGCCGCCGATACTTACCACAGGACCGTCCGGCGTGTTAAGAGAGGACACTCCGGAGGAGGTTTTGCCGTCAAAGCGAAGGGAGATGCCCTCGGCTTCAATTCTTAAAGCGCCCACCTGAGTATCGTGTGTGATGCGCGCCACTCCGCCGGAGGCTTTAAGCTCCAGCACGGATATGTCGGCTGTGTATGTATACGGGACGGGATTGCCGGAGGAGAGAACCGTAAGCTCAAACAGTCCGGCGGGACGCGGGGCGGTGGGAATCATCGACGGCGCGCCCTCAGAGGCAAGGGCAAGCCACAGAGTATCCCCCTGCGCGATGAGCATATGCCGCGAGTCCCGTCTGCCGAAGGGCAGGAACGGGAGCTTCGGCGGGGAGGCGCTTGTTGATGGGTTGTTAGGCATTTCGTGAGGCTCCTTTCATATTTTGGCTTCTTGTTTATTCGCTGCTGATTTATATAGCCATTATATACTGAAACATAACGCTTGGCAAGAGTTGTTTTGTGAAAAATTCTACAATGTGAATGTCGAAGAAAGACGAAGCGGGGCGACGAATTTCGCCGCCCCGCAGGTTTGATGTCCGTGGGAATATATTTTCGCTATTTCAGGGTTATTTCAGCGCTTAAGCCGGACACCGCGAGCGTTTCGGGGTCAGAGGTGTTTCCGACGGTTATATTAAAGCGCGTGCCCGGCGCAACTCGCCAGTGTGTGCCGTCCGTATAGGATATGTCGCGCTCTGTCAGAGCGTTATCCGGATTGCCGTCGTCATAAAAGCACAGCTCGCGCGGCGGTACATAAAGCGTCACGGTTTGCGTCTCGCCCGGCGCCAGCAGCTTTGTTTTTGCGAAGGCGCGCAGCTCCTTTATCGGGCGTCCCTCGGATTTATATGTATCGGCGCCAATATACAGCTGTGCGGTTTCGCGCCCCGGGAGGTCTCCGGTGTTTGTGATTTCAAGCGTCGCCGTGACGCCGTCGGACGCTGCATTTTCAGTCGAGACACAAAGATTTTTGAACTCAAACGTCGTATATGACAGCCCGTGCCCGAAGGGATACGCCGCGCGGTCGCGCTTGCCGAAGGTATCGAAATAGCGATAGCCGACATATACGCCCTCGTCGTAATAAACGGGGTCGGTGCCGAAGGTTTTGCCGCGATGCTCCGCGCGCGCCATGGCGATGGAAGGGCTGTCGTCATATGTTAACGGGAAGGTCTGTGTCAGCTTGCCGGAGGGGCTTACCCTGCCGGAAAGAATATCCGCGATGGCGTTTGCGCCTTCTGTGCCGGGGTTAAAGACGTCAAGAATCGCATCCGCCTTTTCGCGCAGTAGCGTGGTATCGACGGCGGAGCCGCAGTTTAACAGCACGATGACACGGCGTCCCGCCGCCCGGAACATATCGGCGTATGGCGCGAACACGGATTCCTCGCGCGCGCAAAGGGCAAATTCCTCCGGCACAACGTCCTGCCCCTCGCCGGAAACGCGCGTTACGACGAATACAAACGCCTCTGCCCCGGCGTCAAGCGCCGCCCGCGCCGCCGCCTCAACATCCTCTCGCCGCGCCGGTACGCGCGCGCCCTCGTCAGCACCCAAGCTTTCCCCGTGCGGCATATCAGAGGTGCCGGCAATTTCGCCGTCGCGCTTCCACGCGACGATTTCAAAGCCGCCGTTTGTCAAGCCTTCGCGCAGGGTCGGCGCCCAAGCGCTCCCGCCGTCGCCATTGAATTTCACCTGCGCCGAGCCGCGCCCCTGCGTTACGATGTCCCCGAGCGAAGCCGTGTTTCCGTACCAGCCGGGGTTGTCCAGCTCGTCCCACGCCACCTCACTGGTCACAAGAGAGAGCTTTGCCCCGCGGGTTTTAATCGGCAGCGCGCCGCCGTCGTTTTTAAGCAGAACCATACCCTCTGTGGCAAGACGGCGATTCACGGCGGCGGATTCGCGCTGAATTTCCGATCCGCCGAACTCCCGCGAGCGGTTGTTTATGATCTCGCGCGTGAGTCCCGGCACGCCGCCGGACGCGGCATAAGAGCCGTCCGGCATAAGCCTGCCGTAAGCGCCGTTATACGCGTGGGTTTTTAGTATCAGAGTCAGCATATTGCGCGCCGAGCGATCCAGCAGCGCCATACGGCGGCGCAGCTCTGTATCGTTGGCTTGCGCGTCCGTTTCGCCGCGCAGCCACGCGAGCGCCGCGTTGATATCGCGCGTCGGCTCGCCGAGATCCATTTGCGCTTCCAGCGATTTGGCGGGGTCATAGTCCGCGCCCCAGTCGCTCATCATAAGACCGTCCCAACCCCACAGCTTGCGCAGGGTGTCGGTCATCAGCCATTTGTTTTCATTGGCAAGCGCGCCGTTTACGGCGTTGTAGGCACACATATATGTCCACGGCTGCGCCTTTGATACCAATTCAAAGCCGCGCAGAAAAATCTCGCGCAGCGCGCGCTCCGACGCGATGACGTTGCCGCGTCCGCGGAAATTTTCCTGATCGTTCCCCGCGAAATGCTTCGGCGAGGTGCCGACGCCGCCGGACTGTACGCCGTTTATATATGCCGCGCCGACAGCGCCCGTTATCAGCGGGTCCTCGGAATAATACTCAAAATTTCGTCCGCCGAGCGGGTTGCGCTGAATATTCAGCCCCGGCGCCAAAATTACATCCACGGCGTAGTGCGTAGCCTCCGCGGCGACGCGCTCTCCAACCTCGCGAACAAGGTCTAAATCCCACGTGGACGCCATACCGGTGGGGGAGAGCCAGACCGTGGCGTTTTTGCGCATACGCACACCGGCGGGACCGTCCGCCAGCACAAGCGGCGGGATACCCAGCCGCGGGATGCCGTATGTCGCCCCGGCAGGACCATCGTTAATTAAAACGGTCGGGTCGCCGCCGATGCCGCCCGTAAGACGGAGCTTTTCCTCCGCGGTCATCTGGGCAAGTACGGCGTCGATATTGTCAGGGGTCAGCTTTTGCACGGCGGCGTCCGGCGCGTAAAACAGCGTTGTGACGGGGCTGGAGAACACCTCGCCACCCTCGTCGCGGGCGGCTGCGATGGCTTTAATCACAACGGCATTTGCTCCGCTTATGGCGCCCGATGAAATATCCGAAAGCGCGATTTTACCCGTGTACGCGTTTTCAAAGGCGCGCGGTTCCGGGACGGCGGACACGGCGGAGCTGTCCGGTGCGAAACTGCCCGCGGAATACGGAACGGCGGCGGCTGTGAAAAAAATCTCGCCCGCCGGGGCAGAAAGGGCAATTTCACGCGGCAGCTCCTCCGGCAGATAAGCGCCGGGGGAATAATCAGGCTCCGGCGCGCGCGGCGACGAGACAAATTCCGCCGTTTCGCTGACCTCTCCCCGAAGCGACACCGCGGCGCGCAGCCTGAAAAACGGGGGGAGCTCCCCGCGATAGCTCGCCGTGGGACCAAACGGGGTTTCGGAAACCTCCGCCGGAAGCCAGTCCGCAAAATCAGCGGATGCCCCCGTGGTAACGCGCGCTTCCAGCTCTCCGGAGGCAATGCCCTCAGGGGTTATCCATTCGTGCGTGATGCTGACGAACTGCCCCCACACCATAATCGTCGGAGCCTTGCTCATTTCAGTGTTCCTCCCTTGTTTTTATTATGTTTTTATTTTTCGGGTTCGCCTTTATTTATTTCGCTTGAAGCCCTGTCGAGCGCCGCCTTCACAAACGCCTTAAACAGCGGATGCGCGCGGTTCGGACGGCTTTTCAGCTCGGGATGAAATTGCACGCCGACAAACCACGGATGACGCGGCACCTCAACTATCTCCACAAGACTGCCGTTTGGGGACAGCCCCGAAAGGAGCATACCGTGACCGGATAAAAGCTCGCGATAATCGTTGTTGAATTCATATCTGTGGCGGTGGCGCTCAGAAATTTCGGCTTCGCCGTAGGCTGCCAGCGCGCGTGAGCCATCCGTCAGCGCACACGGATATTTACCGAGGCGCATCGTGCCGCCCTTTTTTGTAATGCCCACCTGCTCCGGCATAAGATCGATGACGGGGTGGCGCGTCAGCTCGTTCATCTCTGTGGAATTCGCGCCCTCAAGTCCCGCGACGTGCCGCGCGAACTCAATGACCGCCATATGCATACCAAAGCATATGCCGAAGTATGGAATATCGTTCTCCCGCGCGTATTTCGCGGCTGAAATCATACCCTCTACCCCGCGTGAGCCAAAGCCGCCGGGGACAAGAATTCCGCTGACACCGCGCAGAAAATCGGCGGCGTTTTGCTCTGTCACGGTTTCGGAATCCACCCAGCGCACGGAAACAACGGCGTCGTTCGCCGTTCCGGCGTGCGAAAACGCCTCCACAATGCTCAGATAGGCGTCATGCAGCTCCGTATATTTACCCACAAGGGCAATTTCCACGCGGCGGGAGACGTTCTTCCAGCGGTTCACCATCTCCGTCCACTCGCGCAAATCCGGCTCCGGCAGAGAGACAAGTCCCAGCTTGCGGCACACCACGCGGTCAAGCCCCTCCGCCGCCATCAACAGGGGGATTTCATACAGCACACCGGCGGTGACATTTTGGATTACGCAGTCCGGCTCGACGTTGCAAAACAGCGATATTTTGTTGCGGACGTCCGCCGTCATAGGCTCGTCGCAGCGACAGACGAGAATGTCCGGTTGAATCCCGACGGACAGCAGCTCTTTTACAGAGTGCTGCGTGGGCTTCGTTTTAAGCTCGTCCGAGCCGGGCAGCTGCACGATAAGCGGCACGTGGATGAATACGACCTCCTCGCGCCCCAGCTCACGACCGACCTGACGAATCGCTTCGAGATACGGCTGGATTTCAATGTCCCCGACGGTGCCGCCGATTTCGGTGATTATCACGTCCGCCGAGCCGTCGTCAAGGCTATGTATCCTGTGCTTAATCTCATCCGTGATGTGCGGGATAATCTGCACCGTGCGTCCGAGATAATCGCCGGAGCGCTCGCGGTCAAGCACATCGCGATAAATCTGACCGGAGCTAACAGAGCTATCCTGCGTCAGGGATTCGTCCACAAAGCGTTCGTAGTGACCGAGGTCAAGGTCTGTTTCCGCGCCGTCGTCGGTCACAAACACCTCCCCGTGCTGATAGGGGTTCATTGTGCCGGGGTCGACATTGAAATACGGATCGAATTTTTGAATTGTCACTCGCAGTCCGCGCTGCTTTAACAGCCTTCCGAGCGACGCGGCGCAGATACCCTTGCCGAGTCCCGAAACGACGCCGCCTGTGACGAATACGTGCTTTGCAGCCATTTGCTTGTCCCTCCGAATATTTATATCACATGTAAGCGAAATGCCGGATTACATAAAACAGAAGCCGTTGCACCGCAACGGCTTCTGTCGGGCGTGGTGGACCCGAAGGGATTCGAACCCTCGGTCTCCGCGTTGCGAACGCGGCGCTTTCCCAGCTAAGCTACGAGCCCAAGCGCAATGCCATTATAGCAGATAATTTCTGTTTGTAAAGAGGAATTTTCAAAAAATCCGCAAAAAATATAAGCGGTCAAACAGCGGCGTCCGTTTGAGCCATATGCCGCACCAGCTCAAGCGTTTTGCAGGAGTAGCCCCATTCGTTATCATACCACGCGATGAGCTTCACAAAGCGGTCGGTGAGCATAATGCCCGCGCCCGCGTCAAATATCGATGTATGCTCGTCGTGGATGAAATCAGAGGATACGACGGCGTCCTCCGTGTACGCAAGAATCCCCTTCATATACGTTTCGGAGGCGCGCTTCATCTCGGCGCAAATTTCCGCGTATGACGTCGGGGTTTCGAGGTTCACGGTTAAATCCACGACGGAGACATTGACAGTCGGAACGCGCATAGACATCCCCGTGAGTTTACCTGCAAGCGCCGGTATGACCTTGCCGACGGCGCCGGCGGCGCCCGTTGATGAGGGGATTATATTCACAGACGACGCTCTGCCGCCGCGCCAATCCCGCCGCGAGGAGCTGTCCACCGTCTTTTGGGATGCCGTTACCGCGTGAATCGTCGTCATCAAGCCGGAGGCGAAACCCCAGTTGTCGTGCAAGATTTTTGCAATCGGCGCAAGCGCATTGGTGGTGCAGGAGGCATTAGACACCACGTTCATATCACGCGCGGCGTATGTGTCGTGATTTACGCCCATTACAAACATAGGGGCGTCGGTGGAGGGGGAGGTGAGAATGACCTTTTTCGCACCGGCGCGCAGGTGAGCCGACGCTTTTTCGATGGTCTTAAATTGCCCGGTGGCGTCGATTAAATACTCAACGCCCGCGTCGCCCCAATTTAGCGCCTCGGGGTCGCGGCTTGAAAAACACGGAATTTCGCGCCCGTCTATTATAATGCCGTTATCGAAATGGCGCACCTCGCGGTCAAATGTGCCGTGAACACTGTCATATTTTAATAGGTATGCCATATACTCCGGTTCAACCGTCGCGTTTATCGCCATAACCTCAAGCTCCGGATAATGCGTAGCGGCGCGCAGTATCATTCGCCCGATCCTGCCGAAGCCTGTGATTCCGATTTTTATCCCCATTTTGGATTATCCCTCCCGATGTCCGTCTCGACAACGACGGCAGTATACATTATCTGTCGGAGAAAAGCAAGTTTGATAATTTGATCCGATCACGCGTGTCCCTCTACGTGGTCAAGTCTTTTCAGCGTGCAGCCGCAGGGACATTCACCTGTGAGGATGCGCGAAATATCGCCGGTGCGATAACGGATAAGCGGCATACAGCGGCGTGTCAGCGTGGTCAGGACGATTTCGCCGCGCTCTCCGTCCGGCAGCTGCGCTCCGGTGACGGGGTCGATGATTTCAAAAATCATATCGGGCTCACGGATGTGCATACCGGAGTGGCAGCGGCAGTCAACGGCGCCGCCGAAGCAGGTTTCTGTCATTCCGAAGTGCGAGAACACCTCGCAGCCCCAAGCGTCCTCAAGCGCGCGAATAGTTTGGGCGGGGATGTTATCCGCGCTGAGCAGCACGGTTTTGAGCCTCGGCTGCTCCCCGCCTAGTGCTGCGATTTTCATCATCTGCGAGGCTATGCCCACGGCGCAATCGGCTTTCGATTCAAGCAGCGCGCGCCGCGCGTCGTCGGCGTCACCGGTGATTTCACCGAAGGATATGCCCTCGCAGCCAAAGCGGGATAAGCCGCGCGTCAAGGTATCGCACACGCCGTCGGGGACGCCCGCGCCGCGCATAAAAATCATTGCGCGCCCGTTAGGCTGCGCGATATTTCGCATCCCATAGTCAAAGAAATCCACGGTGTCCTCCAGCTCGTCGGCGGAAAAATATATGCGCTTCGGAGCGCCGGTCGTGCCGGAGGTGCCGAGTGTGACGACGCGGGAAGCCTCTGACGGCGGGACGCAGAGAAACGCCAAGGGGTCGGCGCGCAGCTGCTCGGGATACGAAAACGGCAGCCTTGCAAGAATTTGCCGCGCCGTGTCGCCGGAGAAGCCTTGATGCCCCAGGCTCTGCCTGTAAAAACGCGAGTGGGCGGCGGCTAAGTGAAGCGTTTCTCGCAATTGCTCTGTTTGAAATGCTTCAAGCGGTGTGCTGCTGCCGATTTTTCGCGCAAGCCATTGCGCAAGAGGGTCAATGGTCTCCCCGATGAACAGCGCATATCCGGCAGCGCGCCCCGCGGCGAAGCCGCGCTCCGCCGCGTAGGTGACAAGCGCCGCCGTGTGATCCTCCTCAATTTTTACGGAAAAGCCTGATGCTTCAAGCAATCGGCGCAGTTCTTCTTCGGCGTCCGCGGCGCAGACATCGCTGAGGATGAATGTGCCGCGCGGCGTCAGCACGCGACGCGCTTCGCGCAGCGCCGCTTCGGGGTCGTCCAGCACGGACAGCACACATTCCATCAGAACGCAGTCAAATTCACCGCTTGCATAGGGGAGACCTTCGGCGCGCTCGTCTATTCCAACGGCGTCAAAACCCAGCTGCCGCAGCAAGCGAACGCTGGCGCCGTCCCCGCAGCCAATATCAAGAATTCGCGCTCCGGGTGGCAGCCCGGATAACCGTACCGCGCGCTGCGTCAGGGGCAGTCCGCCGGGGTGACGCGAGGCGGCGGCTAAGTCGCGTCGTGTCATAATTGGATAGGCGCGGAGCCTGTGACATAGCGCGCGCAGAACGGAACGACGCGCGCGCCGTCAGAGACGTGCAGGCTGCAGCGGCGCAGGCGCTCAAGGTCAAGCGTCCACGCGTCCTGAAACGCCATCGCGGAGATGGTGAAGCCGTGGGACTTAACGCGCGATAAAAAGGTTGACATATCGCGGTAGTCGGATTTTTCATCGGTAGGCGCGGCGGCGCTTGTGTCATTAGCCGGACGCGTCCAGCGTCGGGCAACAAAGGCGCGGTTTTTCAGGTGCGAGTCGTCGGCGCAGCAGGCGTCGGGATTATATTTTTTTGTCAGCTTCATTATTCTGCCGCGCGGCAGGACGACAAAATCACCGTGAAAGCCGCAGCAGGGGTGGTCGCACGATGAGGGGTTGAAATCGCGCAGCTTGAATTTCCCGCCTGTTTGGATCTCGATTTGCTGCAAAACCTCCGGCAGCGTGATCCTGTCGTCATCGGCGGGCGGGAAGGGATAGCGCCCGAAATATGAAACGGGTTGAAAATGCACGCCGCGCACGGCGGGTGAGCGGCTGACGGCGAAGTCTATTATATCCCCGATTTCCTTGATATTCACCCGCGGCACAAGCGTCGGAACAAGCGTAACGCCCAAATTAAACCGGGAACATATGTCGATGGCTTTAATTTTTTCGGTTATAAGCTGAGAATCTCGTAGATATATATACGAATTATCGGACATACCATCAAACTGCATAAACACAAACGACAATCCCGCGTCGGCAAGCGCGGCGGTGAAATCCGGGTCGCTGCCAAGTCTTATTCCGTTGGAATTCAGCTGCACGGTGTCGCAGCCCGCCCGCCGCGCCGCCGCTACTATTTCGGGAAGGTCGTCCCTGACCGTCGGTTCCCCGCCGGATAGCTGGACAAATGTGTTCCCGGCGGCGGCGAGCTTTTTGAAAATCTTATATAACTCAGCTACACTCGGCTCCGGCGCGTCCGTGCCGCCGTTCGCGAAGCAGACAGGGCAGCGCAGATTACAGCGGCGCGTTATCTCAACCAAGGCGCAGCAGGTTTTATTCAAATGCCCCGCGCACAGTCCGCAGCCGGTGGGACACTTGCTGCCATTGTCGCCGTCCGGCGGGGTGTAGCTTCTCCATTTGTCAAATTCCTCGCCGAGTCCGCCGCGCCAGACGATAACGGAAAACGCGCCATGTTCGGGGCAGGATTTTTCAAGGAACACATCGCCCCCGCGCGCAACGCGCTCCGCTGGAATGCGCCGCAGACACACGGGGCAGACGCTTTCAGTTTTGCCAAGCTTCATTATTTATCCTCCAGCTGCTCCTCAACCTCCGCCATACGCCCCTCCGCCAGCTCGCGGGGAATCAACACCGCGCCGCATTTCGGGCATACATCAACCTCGTGCGTGAACGACCTGCCGAGATATGAAAACACGGTTTTTTTCTTCTCAAGCGCCTCGTCGCACCTTCCGCACCGCCATAAAAGCTCGTTGCTCTCACTCATCGGCTTCGCCCTCCGAAAACTTCATTCTGTGATAATACGCGTCAAGAATTTCATAAACACCCTCGCGCGGCTCACGATAATGCACCCAATACACAAGCGCGGTGCGCAGCATAGAGCATTGCCGCGTGCCGTCAGAGGCGGTGAAGAAGCCGCCGCTCTCCCGCGCCAAATACAGCGCCTCGCGAATGTCGGATAACGAAATGAGCTTGCGGTCAACACGCTCCGCCGTTTCGGGGTCAATTATCAGTTCGATGTCGTCCCACGGATCTCGCTCCGGAATAAAATCAGAGCCGTCCGCTCCAAGCTCACGCACCATCAGGCGCTTCACCTCCAAAGAATTTTTCCGCCGCGTATCGATATCGGGCATACCGGCGCCGCCTTGACCTATGGAATTTTTCAAGCCGAAGGCGACATCCAAAATATGCGCGCATTTTTTGCCGCGCTCGGAGAATACGGCAAGACAGTTTACGCAATAGACGATATACGGCAGCTCGCCGACGGCGACACGTCCCGACGTAATTTCTTCGTACAGCGAGGGATTCGCGAGACGAATATGCCCGCCATAGCCGCAGCACTTGCCGGATTCCTCAAGCTCTGTCAGCGCGGCGCCGCGACCGGAGGCGAGCGTTCTCACGGCGGCGCGCGCCGCTTCGTCCTCCGCCGCGGAGCAGGGGTCAAAAACGGAGGCTGCGCCGAAGGGCGCCGTAGTGCCGCCGGTATCGTAAGCGACGGATTCCGCCAGCAGCGGATAGAGCGAAACGCCTTCAATCTCCGGGAACAGCTCCGCGAAAAGCGACGCGCAGGTCGAGCAGGCAAATATGAATTTCGGCTCCCCGAGCAAGCGCCAAGCCTCGCGAATTTTTTCCGAATTGGCGATAAGCCGAGTATCGTCGCCCGCCCAGTATGCAGGAGCGCCGCAGCAGCCGAGAAACAGCCCGACATCAAAGACGTTTTGCAATGCGGCGAAGGAGCGCGTCACATAATCCGGATTGTAAGCTCCGAGCTGACACCCCGGAAAAAACACATATTCAGCGGTGGTTTTACCGCGTGGCGGCAAAACGGTAAAAGCATCAGACGACGAAAAATCCATCTCACGCAGCCAATAATCGTGCAACGCGGGCGGGGCGGAGCCGCCCTCTACACGCGCGCGGCGCGATACGCGCAGCAGCTCGCCGACATCGATGGATTCGGGGCATCGGCGCTTGCAATATCCGCAGTTGCTGCAGGAATAAGCCTCGCGCGTGATGGTGTGAGAGGAATACGGCGGATTGGCGCCGATGTCCGTATACACCTCTGAAGCAATTTTCATCGGGAGCTTATGAAAACGCCGCAGCATCTCGCAGCCCTGAAGACAAATATCGCAATCGCATTTCAAGCAGCGCGCAGCCTCGGCTCGTGCCTCACTGTCGGTGAAAACACCGGAGCCGTCCGAGGGGACAAGCCTCTGCACGGGCGCGATATCAGTTGTATCCGGCGTCCACGAGCAGACGGAGGCGTCCGCCGCAGCGGTTGCCCGCCCGATTTGAAAAAACGTCTCCACAGAGCGCGCGACAAGCCGCCCGTGGGCTATCGCCGTCATAAGCTCGGCGCCGACAAGCCCGCCGCCGAGGAAAACACGCGGCTGGGCTGTTGTCAGCAGTGTGGAATCAAAGCTATCAAACAGACCGAAGCTCTCCCCGCCGTCGCCCGTCGCGAGATAGACGGCGTCAAATTCCGAAAGCTCCGACAGGGCGTGAATTTCACTATTAAACCGAAAATTCACATCCAGAGATAAAAAGCCCGCCGAAAATTCCGCGTCGAATACATCAAAATCGGGCAAAGCGCGCAGAGCGCCGCCCCAAGCCGCACCGCGCTCGAAAACAGTCACACCGCAGCGCTTAACGGCAAGAGACAGCGCAGCGGACAAGCCGGCGGCGCCCGCGCCGACCACGGCGACGCTGCCCGCCTTGCGCGGAATGGCATAGCTGTCGCGGCGCTTATCGGTCGCAAGCGCCGTCACGGCGCGCTCAAGACCCGGCAGATCGATAGCTCCGCCGACGTCACTGCGGGAACACGCCCCCGCGCAGGGCGCGGGACACAGGCGCGAAACCAGCTCCGGGAACACGACGGCGTCGCGAAAGGATTTATACGCCACCTGCCACCGCCCCTTTTCCGCGCGTGCGGTGAAGGAGCGAACATCTAATCCGAAGGGACATTTACGCGCGCAGGGTGGCGGCGCTCCGGCGACGCACGATGCGGAGAGGGAGGTTATTTCCTCCGCCTGCAGCTTGCTTAAATTCAGTCTTTCAATCATTTTGTGTGTCCTCCCTTCAACCGAGCTTGATTTATAGATTTATAGATTTATATCCCGGCGACGCCCGTTTCCCGCGCCGCGGCGGCGACAGCGGAGGCGACGGCGGGAACGACGCGGTTATCAAACGGCTCCGGTATCACATACCCCGGCGACAGTCGCTCACGCGTAAGGGCGTGCAGCGCGCGCGCGGCTGCGAGCTTCATCCCGTCATTGATGTCCGAGGCGCGGGCGTCGAGCGCGCCGCGAAAAATACCGGGGAAAGCCAACACATTATTGATTTGATTCGGGAAATCGCTGCGCCCCGTGCCGACCACAGCGGCGCCCGCGCCGATAGCATCCTCCGGGAATATCTCCGGCGTGGGATTTGCCATCGGGAAGACGATAGGCTCAGTTGCCATTGAGCGCAGCATATCGGGCGTAAGCGCGCCCGGAGCGGACACCCCGACGAACACATCCGCGCCGCGCAGGGCGTCCGCGAGAGAGCCCGACACACGCCCGGGATTTGTGATTGCGGCGATTTCATCCTTTGAGGGGTTTTGCCCCGCGCGCCCGGCGTAAACGGCGCCTGAGCGGTCACAGAGTATTATATCCCGCGCGCCCAGCAGCAATAGCATCCGGGCGATGGCGATACCGGCGGCGCCGGAGCCGTTTATCACGACGCGAATCGAATCGGCGCGGCGATTTGTCACCTCAAGCGCGCCAAGCAGCGCGGCGGCGACAACAACGGCTGTGCCGTGCTGGTCGTCGTGGAAAATCGGGATATCGCAGCACTCTTTAAGCCGTCGCTCTATCTCAAAGCAGCGCGGCGCGGAAATATCCTCAAGATTTATCCCGCCGAACGAGCCTGCAAGCCGCGCAACCGTGTCTACGATTTCATTTACGTCACGGCTGCGAATACAAAGCGGAACGGCGTCAACACCGCCGAAGGCCTTGAAAAGTGCGCACTTGCCCTCCATCACGGGCATCGCAGCCTCAGGACCGATATCGCCGAGACCCAACACGGCGGTGCCGTCCGTGACGACGGCGACGGTGTTCCCGCGCCCCGTCAGCTCATAGCTCTTTGAAGCGTCGCGGGCAATCTCAAGACACGGAGCGGCGACGCCCGGCGTGTAGGCAAGTGATAAAGCCTCCCGCGTGTCAATAGCCATCTTAGGCTGTATCGAGAGCTTCCCCGCCCATTCGTAATGCAGTTTAAGTGATTGCGTTGCATAGTCCATAATAAATTCCGTTCCGCCGCCCCGCGGCAATGATATTTTTTATTGTGAAATCGCGCGAGCGGCGCGATTTATGAGCATAAAATCAAAGCGCGATGTCCCGAAACCCGTCCGCTGTCAGGATTTTTCTGTGCCGAAAGCCGACAGAGCGCAAAAGCTCCTCCATCTCGCGGAATTTATACGCTATCGCGGCTGTCGTATGCGCGTCGCCTGAGAGAATGACCTCGCCGCCACGCGCCAGAAGCTCGCGCAGGAGCCACGTCTGAGGATATTGCTCGCTTCTGCCGCGCCTGAACATCGCGCCCGTGTTCACCTCAAAAAGCCGCTGTGTTTTAAGGATTTCTGTCATCGCGTCGATGGCGGCGGCGCGGTAGCGCGGATGCGAGGAATCGAAAAAGCAATCGTCCTCGTTATTCTTGGCGATGAGGTCAAAATGACCGATGATATCGCAGCCTGTGACGCGCGCGACGGTGGATTCCTCTGTGTAATACGCCTCCGCGAAGGCATAAAAATCACCGCCGAACAAGCGCTGCGCCGTTTCAAGCTGCCCCTTGGAGTCGTCGTCAACGAAGCGATATTCGCCGCCCGCGCAAACAAAATGCGTAGAGCCGATTACATAGTCAAAGCCGTCCGTCGGAGTGTCGCCGAGCAAATCCAGCTCGATACCGGCAAGCAACGTGATTTTTCCGGCATATTTTTCCCGCAGGGCGCGCATCTCCGCGCGATAAAGCGGAAGCGATTCCGCCGTCAAGTTCCCCGTGTCCTGCGGAACTGTTGTGTGCGAATGCTCAGAGATGCCGAAGCTCTCCAACCCGGCGTCAATCGCGGCAAGTGTCATTTCCTCGCAGGTGTTCGCGCCGTCGCAATAGCTTGTGTGCGCGTGAAGCTCGCAGAGTCCCGTCATATCGGCTTCTCCTGCTTGATTTTTTTATCCACGACGTGGCGTGAGGCAAGCTCGCGCAGCACGTCGTCCGGCGCAATGCCCGCATTTGTCATCAGCACAAGGCAATGGTAGGCTAAATCCGCCAGCTCATAAATCGTTTCGCGCTTGTCGCCGTCCTTGCCGGCGATTATCACCTCGGCTGTTTCCTCGCCGATTTTTTTCAGGATTTTATCGACGCCTTTTTCAAATAAATAGCTGGTATAGCTGCCCTCGCGCGGATTATCCTGCCGCTCGCGGAGCAGATCATACAGCGCGGAGAGGGAAAAGGCGGCGTCGCCCGGCGCGGCAGGGCGCTCCGCGCTTTCAAAAAGCGTGTCATAAAAGCAGGAATCCGCGCCCGTGTGGCAAGCCGGACCGTCCTTAACAACAGATATCTCCAAAGCGTCGCGGTCGCAATCCGCGCGGATAGCCACCACATGCTGCACATTCCCGCTCGTCTCGCCCTTGCGCCATATTTCCCCGCGTGAGCGCGACCAAAACACCGTGCGCCCCTCCGCGATGGTCAGTTGAAGGCTCTCGCGGTTCATATACGCAAGCGTTAAAAGCTTGCCGCTTTCGCAGTCCGTCACGGCGGCGGGTATCAGTCCGTCCGCGCCGAATTTCAGTTCGTTTATATCAAGCATCGTCATCCGTCCTTTACAGTCTAACTGTTATATCGTTTTCCGCCAGAACGCTCTTTAACTCGCGCACCGATATCTCGCCAAAGTGGAATATTGAGGCGGCAAGTCCTGCGTCTACGCGCGGCAGTGATCGAAACAGCGTGACAAAATCCTTAGCGCTGCCCGCGCCGCCGGAGGCAATAACAGGCAGCCCCGTGACCTCACACACGGCGGCAAGCAGCTCTAAATCAAAGCCGCCTTTTACGCCGTCCGTATCCATAGAGTTGATAACAAGCTCACCCGCGCCGCCGTCCTCACCGCACCGTATCCATTCAAGCGCGTCAAGACCCGTATCAATCCGCCCGCCGTTTAGAAACACGTGAAACGCCCCGCCGACGCGCTTGACATCGACAGACAGGACGACGCATTGATTCCCGTACACACGCGCGGCGTCGCGAATCAATTCAGGGTTTTTCACCGCGCCGGAGTTGACGCTTACCTTGTCCGCGCCGCATTTTAAGACGCGGTCAAAGTCGTCAAGACTTGAAATCCCGCCGCCGACTGTGAGGGGGATAAACACGTTTTTCGCGGCTTCCGTGAGAATATCCGTGAAAATCCCGCGATCCTCGTGCGAGGCGGTGATATCATAGAAGACAAGCTCGTCCGCGCCGCCGTCGGAATATTCCCGCGCAAGCTCAACGGGAGAGGCGACGTCGCCGAGAGCCTTAAAATTAACGCCCTTGACCACTCTTCCGGCACGCACGTCAAGGCACGGTATTATGCGCTTCGTAATCATATGTGCTTGTCACGTTCCTTTGCTAATGTGATTTATTCAGGCGCGCGCCGTTTTCAGCGCCTCCGCGAGGTCAATGCGCCCCTCGTACAGCGCCTTGCCCAAAATCGCGCCGTATAAACCGATATCGCGCAGCGCGGCTATGTCAGCAAGAGAGGATACGCCGCCGGAGGCAATAAGGCTCAGCGTGAGCCTTTGCGAAAGCGAGCCGTACAGCTTGATGTTTGCGCCGGATAGCAGCCCGTCCTTTGAAATATCGGTGCAAATTACGGTCTTAACGCCGAGGGCTTCAAGCTCAAGGCAAAAATCAAGTGCTGCGAGGTCGGTGGTTTCCGTCCAGCCCTTCACGGCGACGCGTCCGTCGCGCAAATCGACGCCGACGGCGATTTTTTCGCCGAGCTCCGCCGTCAGGCGAGCCACAAGCTCGGGAGAGGCGACAGCCGCCGTGCCGAGAATTACGCGCGCCGCACCCGCGTCAATATAGCGCCGCGCCGTGTCCGCGTCGCGAATCCCGCCGCCGATTTCAACGCTCATCCCGGATGTGGCGATAAGGCGGGCGATGCAGTCGAAATTCGGCGTTGTTCCGTCGCGCGCGCCCTCGAGATCGACAACGTGCAGCCAGTGCGCGCCGGAGGCTGAAAAGACGCGCGCCCGCGCCGTCGGGTCGTCGTCATACACCGTCATTTGCGCGTAGTCGCCGCGCGTCAGGCGGACGGCGCGCCCGTCGTAAAGGTCAATCGCGGGGAGAAGCAGCATAGATACACCTCATAAATTCATCGTCTGATGACGCATTGTATCATATTCGCGAAAAATTAACAACTTAAACGCCCGCCAAAGCTTGAAAATCTGCGTGAAATGTGCTATCATTAGGCATCACGCGGCGGGAAAGACCGGTGGCTGACGAAGGGGGACGGATGTTGAAGGTTATAGAATCGGCGCTTTTGCGTATATGGAGCGATGTCAGAACGATAGGCGTCGGGGATGTTCTTGATATGCTCATAATAGCCTACATCATCTACAGAATACTCTCCGTCGTGCGGAAAACAAGCGCGGGGAGCGTCGTAAAGGGCGTGGTGCTGCTTGTCGCGGTGCTGGGACTTTCAAGCGTATTAAAGCTGGATGTGCTGAACTATCTGCTTGGTCAGGCTATGGCGATGGGCGTTATTATCCTCGTGATTTTATTCCAGCCGGAGTTGCGCCGTCTGCTGGAGCAATTCGGCAGCAGCAATTTTAAGCTCTTTTCCGGCAGACGCTCGCAGTCCGCGGGGACGGAGGAAGCCATTGAGCTGGTTGTGTCCGCCTGCGCCGATATGTCCAAGACGAAAACGGGCGCGCTTATCGTATTCGAGCGTGGAATCGGACTGGGCGACTACGCGACGACAGGCACCGCTGTCGGGGCTGTTTTATCGGCAGAGCTGATTAAGCAGCTGTTTTATCCGAACACACCGCTGCACGACGGGGCGGTGTTAATAAGGGACGGAAAAATTCTTGCCGCCGGATGTATGATGCCGATGTCCTCAAATCCCGCGCTGTCGCGCGAGCTGGGTATGCGCCACAAGGCCGGCATAGGCATAAGCGAGCGCAGCGACGCCGTGGTTGTCATCGTGTCAGAGGAAACGGGCGCGATATCCGTGGCTGTCGAGGGGATGCTTAAGCGCCATTTATCCCGCGACACGTTTTCGGCGCTGCTGCGCGGCGAGCTGATATCAGCCTCCGGCTCGCAGCGCAAACCGATAAAGGACGGGAAAAAAACGAGCGATACCAAAAAAACGAGCGATACCAAAAAGACGAAGGACGCAAAAAACAACTGAAAAGCAACTAAAAAAGCTATGACGAAGGGTTATTGAGTAATGCTTGCAACGCTCCGGAAAAAGATAAATAAAATATTTGAGAGCCGCGCGTTTTATGTCGTGTTCTCTATACTTGCGTCCATCGCGCTGTGGGTGTTTGTCGAGCGCGTCGTCAACGAGGATATAGAAAGCCGCGGAGTACATATTCCGGTGGAATTTATCAATCCGGAGGTTTTAACCGACAGAAGGCTTGTTGTCACAGACGCGGCGACGGACGGCATAACGCTGTATTTCTCCGGCAAACGCGGCGAAATTTCCAAGCTGTACGATCCGGGGGCGGTGCGCGTCACGGCGAATCTCGCCGACATCACCTCTCCGGGGCAAAATACGCTGGGGTACTCCGTCACATTCGCCGCGGGTATTGACGAAAAAGGACTTACGATTACATCGCGCTCCGCCGCGTTCATATCGCTGCGCGTGGAAAACGCCGTGTCCAAGCCCGTGCCGCTGACGGCAAAGATCGACGGGGATATTGCCGCGGAGGGCTATCTTGCAGAGCCCGCCGTATTTAATCCGGAAACCGTCATGGTATACGGTCCGCGGACAGAGGTTGAGCGTATCGCCGCCGCCCGCGTCTTGATTCAACGCGAAAATCAAAGCCGGACGCTCACGACAGAGATGACCTTCACACCCGTGGACGCCGACGGCATAGAGATGGAAAGCGACAAGCTGACATTTGACAGGGACACGGTGACCGTCACGATACCCATTTTGATGGTGAAGGAAGTAACGCTCACGGTGAACGCGATTTATGCCTCCGGCGCAACGACGGAGAACACCGTAATTTCGATAAGCCCCGGCTCGCTGTCGCTCTCCGGAGACGCGGAGCTGGCGGGAATGAACAGCCTGACGCTTGCCACCATCGATCTGACAAAATTCGAGTCCTTCCACAGCGCGACGTATCCTATACTGCTTCCCAACGGCATAAACAACCTGACAGGCGCGACGGAAGCGGAGGTTACCATCTCAATCACGGGGCTTGAAACGAAGCGCGTCACCGCGACGGGGGCAAATCTTCAAATAATCAACGAGACGCCGGGCTATACGGCTCAGCTTGTCACGCAAAGCGTCGATACAACGGTGCGCGGCGCCGCCGGGGCGATAGAAGCGGTGACGGCGGAGAGCGTCAGAATAGTCGCCGACCTTGCGGAATACGGGGATACAATCGGCACATTTACGGTTCCGGCAAGGGTGTATCTCGACGGAAGCTTTGACGGCTGCGGACCCATCGGGGATTACAAGCTGACGGTTCGCGTCGAGCGGGACGCGGAATCGCGAACCGTGACCCCGCGCCCCACAGATTGATGTTCGGCTACGTCAGACCATATGCGCCGGAGCTGCGTGTCCGTGAGCTGGAGGTGTTCCGCGCGCTTTACTGCGGGATATGCCATGCGCTCGGCAGGCTGGGCGGAATAACCGCGCGGTGTGTGCTGAGCTATGATTTCGTTTTTCTCGCGGCGCTGCTGTGGCAGCCCGGAGAGGCTGTGCGCGTCGAAAAGCGCCGCTGCCCCGTCAGTCTGAAGAAAAAGCGCTGCTGTGTCAATGTAAACGCGGCGACGGAGACGGCTGCCGGATACGGACTTATTTTAGCGTATCACAAGCTGCGCGACGATGTGGCGGACGAGGGTGCGCTCCGCGCGACGGCGGCGCGGGTGGCTATGCTGGCGCTCACCCCGGCATATAATCGAGCGGCGCGGCGATTCCCGATGTTCGATGCCGAGGCGCGTGAAAAGCTCTCCCGACTATCCCAAGCGGAAGCCGATCAAGCGTCACAGAGCGCTTCGCTTGACGCCGTCGCCGATAAGTTCGCGCTCCTGCTTGCCGCGGCGGGCGGGCAGGGAGAAACGGAGACTGCACCGGAGCGGGAATCGGCAGCCGGGCATGACGCCGGAGTGCTGCGTGCGCGCGGCAATCTGCTGTATCACATCGGCAGATGGCTGTATTTAATAGATGCGCGGGACGACCTGCCGGAGGACTTCAAAAAGCACCGACCGAACATCCTGAACGGACGGGAGACATACGACGACGCGCGGCTGCAACTCACGGCGACTCACTCAAATAATCTCGCCATCTCCGCCTTTGAGCTGCTGCCCGAAAACGAATGGAGCGATATTTTGCGAAACATTTTGTGCTTGGGGCTGCCCGCGGTGCAGGAACGCGTGTTCGCCGGGGAATGGAAGCGGCGGCGCGGCTATTACGGGATATGAAGCACTCGAAGATACCGGCAAAACGGTGAACACGGACAAAACGGTGAATTCTGAAAGGAACAGACATAAGCTAAGAACGACCCATACGCGATACTCGGTGTTAAATACGGCGCGCCGGAGGAGGAGGTAAAGCGGGCATACCGTGAGCTTGCGCGGAAATATCATCCGGACAACTATCACGACAATCCGCTTGCCGACCTCGCGTCCGAGAAAATGAAGCAGATAAACGAAGCCTATGACGCCATTACAAAGGGGACGGCGTCCTCCTACGGCAGCTCGTCGTCGTCCGGCGGCGCGCGATCCTCATACACCGGCGGGGGCTTTTCCGGCGAATTTGCGGCTGTGCGGACGGCGATAGCAAACGGGGATCTGGAATACGCGCGGCAGCTGCTTAACGAGGCGGAAAGCCGCGGCGCGGAGTGGCATTTTCTCGTGGGGAGTCTGTATTATCGCATGGGCTGGCTTGATGAGGCGATGCGCAATTATCAAACGGCGGCGTCAATGGAGCCGGGGAATCCGGAGTATCGCGAGGCGGTTATGCATATGAGCGGCGCCGGAGCGCCGTACCGCGCCCCGGGATTCGGGGGTACGGGGGGTATGCGACCGGGCAGAGACTGTGATGCCTGTGATATTTGCACAGCGCTGGTGTGCGCGGATTTGTGCTGCCGCTGTGGATAACGGGCGACGGATTGGCTTTTCCGGGACTATGGCGGCGTGTGCCGTCGCCGTGCTCGCGCTCTCGCGCGTGCTTTCGACGGGACAGCTGGCGTTTGCGGCGATAGCCTCGCTGTTCACGGCGGCGGCGGTGATTGAACACGGCGCGGCGTGGGGACTCGGCGTGTGGGCAGCCTCCTCGGCTCTCGCGCTGCTGTTGACGCCGGGCGGCGCGGCGGGATGGCTATTCACCTTGTTTTTCGGGTATTATCCCGTAATAAAGCTCGCGGCGGAAAAATCCGAACGGCGCTTCGTCGCGTGGGGGATTAAAGCCGCGGGATTTATAATCGGAGAAGCGGTGATTTTCGCGGGGGCAAGACTCCTTGGATTTGAGCTTTTGAATATTCCGCTCTTGACCGAAGCCTCGGGTTGGGGTATATTGATAGCTGCGGCGGCGGGACTGGTGATATTCATCGTTTACGACGTCGGATACTCAAAGCTGCTCGCGTTTTACAAAGCGCGCCTCTCACGCTCGTCACGCGGGAGACGGACGTGAAGCGGCGCGGCGGAAGGGAGGAAGCAGAGTGCTTCGCAGTATGACAGGCTACGGCGCGGGAGCCGCCGATCACGGCGGAGCCGAGGTGCGCGTCGAGATGAAGGGCGTCAACAGCCGATATTTCGATTTCAACCTCCGCATACCGCGCGCGTATATATCAATGGAGGAGGAGCTGAAGCGGAAAGTGCAAAGCCGCGTGTCACGCGGGAAAACGGATGTGTTCGTGACGATAGACACAACGAAATCCGCGTCGGCGATTCCAAGGGTGAATATCGAGGCGGCGACCGCGTATATGGCGGCGATACTTGAGCTAAAGCGCGGGATAGAGCAAAGCGGAATTAGCGCCGATGCTCTGACGGGGGACATTTCGGCGGCGGAGCTGCTGCGGCTGCCGGATGTGCTGTCCTCCGCGGCGGACGAAACGGACAGCGAGGAGCTTCAAGCCGCGATAACCAAGGCGACGGAGCTTGCGCTGGCGGCATTTGACGATATGCGCGTCCGCGAGGGCGAGCGGCTGCTGCGGGATCTTTCCTCAAAGCTGGACGATGTCTCCCGCTTAGCTGAGCAGGTGGAGCGCCGCGCGCCGGAGATAACGGCGGCGTATACAGCGCGGCTGCGCGCGAAGCTTGAGGAAGCGCTGGACGGCAGACAGCCGGACGAGGCGCGGCTGCTCACAGAGATTGCGATTTTCGCGGACAAGACGGCGACGGACGAAGAAACCGTGCGTCTGCGCAGCCACATCACTGAAATGCGCGACACGCTGGGCTTTAATGAACCGGTGGGACGCAAGCTGGATTTCATCATTCAAGAGATGAATCGCGAGGTGAACACGATAGGCTCAAAAGCGAACGACGGAGAGACGACGCGCATCGTCATAGAGCTGAAATCAGAGCTGGAAAAGCTGCGCGAACAAGCGCAAAACATCGAGTAAACGCGTGATTGCGGGACAGCCCGGCGAACGGGACAACGAAAGAAGGGACAGGCGCGAAAATGAAACTGATAAACATCGGATTCGGCAATATGATAGCGGCGAACAGGACAATAGCGATGGTAAGCCCGGACACAGCGCCAATTAAGCGCCTCATCGTCGAATCACGCGAGCGCGGCAGACTGATTGACGCGACATACGGCAGACGCACGCGCTCTGTGATAATCGCTGACAGCGGACACGTGATTCTGTCGGCGATACAGCCGGAAACCATAGCGGGCAGATTAAAAAGCGAATCGGAGGACGTCCCAGAAGAATAGCAAATAACGAATAGCAAATAGCGAAAATCGGAAACGCCCTGAATAAATTGAAATCAAAAAACAGGAGGAACAAAAACTATGATGCTGTACCCATCCTTATCGGAGATGCTGGAGCATGTAAACAGCAGGTATTTACTTGTCAACGTGGTGGCGAAGCGCGCGCGGGAGCTATCCGCCGCCAGTGAGCGGCGCGGTGAGCCGCTGGAGAAAAAGCCGGTGTCGCACGCCATTGACGAGGTTGCGTCCGGAGCCATCCGCGCGCGGGCGGACAGTTGACCCTTGCCGGAAAAAGCTGCTTCCGAAGTCGCGGACAAGGCTTCACTTGTCGCGGCTGTAGCCGTCAGCGCGGCTAAATATCCAATAGACAAACCGTACAGCTATCGCGTGCCGGAAAGCATTGCCGCTACGGCTGTGCCGGGTGTGCGCGTTGTCGTGCCGTTCGGGCGCGGCAATAAATCAAGCGAGGGCATAGTGCTGTCAATCGAAAAGCGCGAGCCGGAGCGAAATTTGAAGCCCATAGAAGCCGTGCTGGATTTAGACGGGGACGGCGCCGCCGCACCGCTGCTTGGGGAAGAACAGCTAAAGCTGGCGCTGTGGATGAGCGGACAGTTTTTCTGTACGGTTTTCGAGGCGCTGCGGGCGATGCTGCCCGCGGGGCTGTGGTTCCGCGACGGCAAATCGCCCAAGCGGGACAAGACGGTGAAAACAATTCTGCTGGAGATACCGCCGGAGGAGGCGCGCAGCCTCGCCGCCGGTCGCGCGCGCGCGCCGTCACAGGCGGCGGTTTTGAATCTGCTTGCCGACGAGGGCGAGCTTTCGCAGAGCGAGCTGATGTATAGAACAGGCGCGGCGTCCGGCGTTTTCAAGGCGCTCACGCGCTTGGGCGCGATTCGCGTGGAGCAGCGGGAGCTGTTCAGGCGTCCCGCTGTGGATATAATACCGCCGGACGAAATAGTGTTAACACGGGAGCAAACAGCGGCATATGAAAAGCTCCGCGCGGAACTGGAACGCACTGACGCGGCGGCGGCGCTGCTATACGGCGTGACGGGCAGCGGCAAGACGGCGGTTTACATAAAGCTGATAGAGGCGGCGATTTCACGCGGAGAAGCATCCATCGTGCTGGTGCCGGAAATCGCGTTGACGCCGCAGCTTATGAGCATATTTGTTTCGCGTTTCGGCGATAATGTCGCCGTGCTGCATTCCTCGCTCGGCTCCGGCGAGAGGTACGACGAATGGAAGCGCATTAAAAGCGGCGCGGTGAGCGTCGTAATCGGAACGCGCTCGGCGATTTTCGCGCCGCTGGAGAATATCGGGCTTATCATCATCGACGAGGAGCAGGAGCATTCATATAAATCAGAGCAGTCGCCGCGCTATCACGCGCGCGAGGTGGCGAAATATCGTTGCGCGCGGCATAAGGCGCTGCTTGTATTGGGCTCGGCGACGCCTTCTGTAGAGAGTATGTCAAAGGCTCGCGGCGGCGCTTATACGTTGGTGCGGTTGGGAGAGCGATTCAACACGCGCCCGCTGCCGGATGTGCTTATCGCCGATATGAAGGAGGAGCTGAAGGCGGGCAGCGCCGATTCGATAGGGCGCGTTTTGGAAAACGAGCTGCGGGAGAACGTCTCGCACGGGGAGCAGAGCATACTGTTTCTCAATAGACGCGGGGCGTCGCATATCGTATCGTGCGGGGAGTGCGGCTACACCTTTTCCTGCCCAAACTGCGATGTATCGATGACCCACCACACGGCAAACGGACGGCTGATGTGCCATTACTGCGGATATTCGCAGTCGGAGGCGTCCGCCTGCCCGGAGTGCGGAGGACGGCTGAAATTCGTCGGCGCCGGTACGCAAAAGGTGGAGGAGGAGCTTCGCGCGAAGCTCCCGGAGGCGCGAATAATAAGGATGGATGCGGACACGGTTTCGGCGGCGAACCCGCATACAAAGCTGCTGGGCGAATTTCGCGCCGGGCGCGGCTCCATCCTGCTGGGGACGCAAATGGTGGCAAAGGGACTGCATTTTGAGGGCGTGACGCTTGCCGGAGTCGTATTCGCGGATTTATCGCTGTTCGTAAGCGATTATAGGGCGCATGAGCGAACATTTTCGCTCATAACGCAGGTGATAGGACGCGCCGGACGCGGCGAGCTTGCGGGCAGGGCGGTGATTCAAACGATGACGCCCGGGCACGAGGTGATAAGACTTGCGGCGCGGCAGGATTATGACGAGTTTTTTGAGCGCGAGATTGCGCGCCGCACGGCGTCGGGCGCGCCGCCGTCTCGGGATTTACTTGCCATCACAGCCTCCGGAGCAAAGGAAGAAAGCGTGCTGGCAGGCTGCGTCAAGATACGCGACTCCCTGCGCGGCTATTTATCGGATGAGAACGACGTCGCGGTGCTAGGACCCGCGCCCGCGGCAGTTATGCGGATAAATAATCGCTATCGGTATAAAATTACGCTGATGTGCAAGGCGTCGCGCCGCGTGCGCGAGGTCGTGGCGCACACGGTGCGCGAGTTCTCGAGGGACGGTAAAAACAGGGGCGTGTCCGTACACGCGGACATTGACCCGTTTGATTGACGCGGACAAGCGCGAACAACGGATAAAGAGACGAAAGGACAGGAGATAGCAATTATGGCTCTCAGAAATATTTTAAAGGACGGGGACGCCGCGCTTTTGAAAAAAAGCCGCGCCGTCACGGATTATAACGCGCGGCTGCACAAGCTGCTGGACGATATGCGCGAGACGCTTATCGAGGCGAACGGACTGGGACTCGCCGCGCCGCAGGTCGGCGTGCTGCGCCGTGCCGTGCTTGTCGTGGATACATCCATCGAAAGCGAGGATGTATCAGATCAGATAATTGAGCTGATAAACCCCGAAATAATAGCCAGCTCCGGCGAGCAGGATGGTGCGGAGGGCTGCCTTTCCGCCCCCGGTATTTATGGAATGGTGAAGCGCCCGCAGCTCGTAAAGGTGCGCGCGACGGACAGATACGGCAAGGAATTTGAAGCGTGGGGCGAGGGTCTTACGGCGCGGGCGTTCTGCCACGAGCTTGACCATCTGGACGGCATAATGTTTTCGACATATGTCTCGCGCTATCTCACAGACGAGGAAATGGACGAGCTTGCAAGCCGCCGCGAGGGTGAGGACGCTTGAGAATCGTATTTATGGGTACGCCGGATTTCGCCGCGCGCGCCTTAGAACAGCTCTACGCCGACGGACACGAAATACCGGCGGTGTTCACACGTCCGGGTAAACCCTCCGGGCGCGGCATGCGCCTCACGGCGCCGCCTGTGAAGCAGCTTGCGGAGGGAAAAAGCCTGATATATCAGCCGGATACACTGCGCGGAGAGGCGGAAAAAATTCTGCGGGACCTCGCTCCGGAGCTAATCGCCGTTGTGGCGTATGGAAAGCTGCTCCCGCGCGAAATTTTGGAGCTGCCGCCATTCGGCTGTGTGAATATCCACGCCTCAATACTACCCAAATACCGCGGTGCGGCGCCCATTCAGCGGGCGATACTGGGCGGCGAAACCGCCACCGGCGTCACAAGTATGTATATGTCGGGGGAGCTTGACGCGGGCGATATAATCCTCACGCGGGAGGTGGAAATCGGTGAAAGCGAAACCTCCGGAGAGCTTTTTGAGCGCTTATCGGTACTGGGCGCGGAGCTTTTATCGGAAACGGTGGCGGCGATTGCCCGCGGAACGGCGCCGCGAACGCCGCAAAACCACGCGGCGGCGAGCTATGCCCCGCCGCTGACAAAGGATTTATCGCCGATAGACTGGCACAGCTCCGCGGATGAAATTCTGTGCCAAATCCGCGCCTTAAACCCGTGGCCAGTTGCAAGGACAGAGCTTTTCGGGCGCGAGCTGAAAATATTTTCGGCGCGGCGCGGCGCGGTGGCGACAGGCACTGCGGGAGAGATTATTTCAACCGGCAAGGATGGAATAGAAGTCGCCTGCTCCGGCGGCTCTGTGCTGATAACAGAGCTTCAGCCGCCGAACAGCAAACGCATGTCGGCGGCTGAATACCTCCGCGGGCACCCCCCGCAGGGGTGAAGGTGATGGATGTAAAGGTATAAAATTATTGTGTGATTGCGCGAGAATCCTGTATCCTGCCTCTCTTTGATATGATGCTTCGCACAAAAATTGTGTACTAGAACCTCATACTATACGGTCGCCTAACCTCAGAGCTTTTTGAACGCGCGGTAGTCCTCAAGATTGTCCCGCAGGAGGCGCGGCGTGTCGAGGGAATAGGGACACTTGGATGTGCAGGCACCGCAGTGGCGGCAGTTTTCAATAGCCTCAACGCGCTGCGCAAAGTCATCCGTCAAATAGACAGCCTCCGGCGCGCGCCGCAGGAGCAGAGAGAGTCGCGCCAGCGTCGGAATCTCAAAGCCCTCCGGACACGGCATACAATATCCGCAGCCGCGGCAGAAATCCCCGCCGAGCGATTGCTTATCGCAGGATATAGTCTCAAGAATTTCCCCGGCAAGCTGCGGCGGGTTGTCCTGGTAAGATAAAAATTCGTCAAGCTCACGCTCGCGTTGAATCCCCCAGATGGGCAGCACATTCGCGAATGTACGCAGATACGCGTAAGCCGCGGCGGAGCTTGTGATAAGCCCGCCGGAGAGCGATTTCATCGCGACAACGGTGATGCCGCGCTCCCCGCATTCGCGGACAAACGCAGTCTCCTCATCGGACGAAAGATAGTTGAAGGGATATTGAATTATCTCGTAAAGACCGGACTCCATAGCCTCGCGGGCTATCGGAAGACGGTGATTGGTGATGCCGATGTGCCGTATTTTACCCTGCTCACGCGCCTCCAGCATAGCCTCATACAGACCGGAGCCGTCGCCGGGCTTGGGGCAAAACGCGGGGTTGTGGAATTGATACACATCGATATAGTCGGTGCGCAGCAGCTCAAGTGACTCCGCAAGCTGCCGCCAAAACAGCTCAACCGTGCCGCCCATCGTCTTGGTGGCAATGATAACGCGCTCACGCATCCCCTCAAACGCCAAGCCGAGCTTATACTCGCTGTCGGTGTACGCGCGCGCCGAATCGAAGTATGTAATCCCGTTTTCCAGCGCGCGACGCGTCAGGCGGACGGCGTCGTCCGCCGGTATGCGCTGAATCGGCAACGCGCCAAAGCCGTTTTTGTTGACGGATTTGCCGAAAATATTTACACTGTCCATTTAATATGAAGCTATTTCTTCGGCTCGGGCTTCTTCGCGCCGTCCCCGCCTCTGATATATGCAAACCAGTAAGCCGCGCCGACAAGCAGCGCCCCGCCGATTATGTTGCCGATGGTGACGGGCAGCAGATTTTTGGTGAACATTGTATCCCATCTCAGCTTGGTGAGATTGGCTGTCGCAGCGGCGGCATATGCGGGGGATTTCGCGGCGAAAAGTCCCGCGGAGATGTAGTACATATTCGCGACGCTGTGTTCATAGCCGGACAGCACGAACAGCATCACGGGCAAAAACAGCCCTGAAATCTTGCCCACCACATCCTTCGCGGCGAAGGACATCCACACGGCGATGCAAACAAGAAAATTACAAAGTATGCCGCGCAGCAGCGCATCCCCGAAGGAGAGCGATACCTTGGCAACAGCGGTGTTGATAACGGACGCGGCGGCGGCATTGTCAAACAAACTGAATGTCCCGCCGTAAACCGCGAGAGCCGCGACAAGCAGACCGCCGATCAGGTTCCCTATGTATACAAAAAACCAATTGCGGAGCATGCCGGAGAGCCGCGCGCGGCGCTCCAACACGGGGATGATGATCAGGCAGTTGCCGGTGAACAGCTCGCTGCCCGCAACAAGCGTCATAGCAAGACCGACGGGGAAAACAAGCGCCCCGATGAGCTTAGCCAGAGAGGGTGAGGCGATAGTGGCGGAGGCTATGGTGGCGCCGGCCCCCGCAAGTCCGATAAACATCCCCGCGAGTATCGCGAGAACAAGCGCGCGTCCGGCGGAGAGCTTTGTTTTGCTCTCCCCGATCGCCAGATAGTTTTGAGCTACTTCCTTTGGTGAATTCATCTTTCGTAACCATTCCTTAAAAATAATTTCTTGCAGAGATAATTTTTTGCTTTAGCAGCCGCGCCGCGCGCGACTATTTAATAATTCGCCGCTTTGATTTGAAAATACGCCTTGGGATGCGCGCAAGCAGGACAGACCTCCGGCGCTTTCTTGCCGATAACGATGTGCCCGCAGTTGGCGCATATCCACACTGTATCCCCGTCGCGGGAGAAAACCAGTCCGCTGTTGATGTTGGCGAGCAGCTTGCGATAGCGCTCCTCGTGTTCCTTCTCGACGGCAGCCACCATCTCAAACTTTCGGGCTATATCGTCAAAGCCCTCCGCGCGCGCGTCGGCGGCAAAGCCCGCGTACATATCAGTCCATTCATAGTTTTCGCCGTCGGCGGCGTCATCAAGATTTGTTGTTGTGGGCGGCACAGCCCCGCCGTGCAGGAGCTTGAACCACATCTTGGCGTGTTCCTTCTCGTTGTCAGAGGTCTCCTGAAAGATATCGGCTATCTGCTCATAGCCGTCCCGGCGCGCCTGCGAGGCGTAATAGCCGTATTTCACACGCGCCTGACACTCCCCGGCGAACGCCGCCAGAAGATTCGCTTCTGTTTTGCTGCCTTTTAAGTCCTTCGCCATATTATTTGACCGTTCCTTTCATATTTGGTGTTTTGTTTTTCGCGGCGGCATATCGATTTCGCGCCGCGGTGCTACATAATAGCACGTCGCGGTTGTCTTGGCAAGCCGAAAAAACGGAGGATTAAAAAATCTTGCTGAACAGGCTGAACAGCTGCGTTCTGTTCTTCACCTTTGTCTTGCTGTAGATGTTTGAGAGGTGCTTTGCAAGCGTCGCGTGGGTGATAAACAGCTGGCTGCACATCTCCTCAGACGATTTTCCGCTGCACGCCAAGGCGACGATTTCAGTCTCGCGCCGCGTAAAATTATATTGCGCCAGCGCCTTCTTGATGCGGTCGCTGAATATAAGGTTTCCGTTTCTGAGATACTTATTCTCAAAAATGCTGCTGAATTTTCGTTCGACGGGGTCCTTTAATGCGTTGAGGATATAAATGTCCCGCGGGGAAAAGTCCTCGTCGGAGGGCGGGCGCATAAGTCCCAGCACGGCAAGCGGAGAGTCCGCGTGGACAAGAGACACGAACAGCCCCCAATAATTGTTTTTCGGCAGCCATACCTCGCGATAAACGCGCGTTTTCTCCCATTTTGCCGCGGGGATGATATCCGACTGCCGAAACACTATGCTGTACGGCGCCATCACAAATTCGTTCCAGTGGGGATAATCGCCCTCCGTAAAAAACGCGTGGTCGGATTCATCGTCCACGTCCTCTGTTGTGATGGGATTCGACAGGACGACGTCCCCCTTCAGCCGCGCGGAGCGAAAGACCACCCCGTTCTGATACGGAATCAATGTTTTTATCTGCTGAAGAATCACATTGCACACATCGGCGTAGGATTCCGAGTAATTTATACGCGTGACCATCTGCAATAAAAACTGCCATTCATAGTCGAATAATGTTGAGCTCACGAAGCTTGCCCCTCTCAAATAAGTATTGCCGTGAAACGCTGATACGTATATTTAGGTATTGAGTCAACGTCAGTTTAGCATAAAATACGAAACTTTTCAAGAAAAAGTAGTAAAGAAAATAATATAATTTTCCCCGAAAGTCTTTATAATAAGTGTAAGGTCAAAAACTGCGTCCGCTCGACGCGCTTTTTGGCAGCCGACGGAGGCTGCACAAAATTATTCAGGAGGATACGCAATGATTTTTTCGGAAAAGCATGATCTCATCCGGAAGCTCGCGCGCGATTTCGCGGAAACGGAATTGACGAACGACATATTGGACGAGATCGAAGCGACAGCAACGTACCCAACGGAGCTGCTCGCAAAAATGGGCAAGGCGGGCTTCTTCGGGGTGAAAACGCCCAAGGAGTACGGTGGACAAGGCTCCGACTATCTCTCTTATGTCATCATATTAGAGGAGCTCGGACGGGTGTCGGCGGTGACGGACATTTGGGTTTCCGCGCCGAACTCCCTCGGCGGCGGACCGCTGATGCTTGCCGGTACAGAGGAGCAGCTGAAAAAGTATCTCCCGCCGATAGCAACGGGAGAGAAGATTATGGCGTTCGCGCTCACAGAGCCGGGCGCGGGCTCTGACGCCGGCGGTACAACGACAACGGCGATACGCGACGGAGAGTATTGGGTACTCAACGGGCGTAAAACGTTTATCACCACGGCTCCGGTGGCGGATTGGGCAATCGTCTACGCGAAAACCGACCTCACGCAAAAAGGCTCGCGCGGGATTTCAGCCTTCATCGTGGATATGAAGCTGCCCGGCGTTTCCTGCGGCAAGGCAGAGCATAAGATGGGCATCATCGGCTGTCCCACCTCTGATATTATTCTGGAGGACGTGCGCGTTCACGAATCGGATATACTCGGAGAGGAAAACCGCGGATTCCAGAACGCGATGAAAACCTTGGACATCGGGCGTATCGGCGTCGCCGCCATGAGCATCGGTGTGGCGCAAGGCGCGCTTGACGAGGCGATTAAATACGCCAAGGAGCGTCGCCAGTTCGGTCAGCGCATCGCGGATTTCCAAGCCATCAGCTTTATGATTGCGGATATGGCGACAAAGCTGCAAGCGGCGAAGGAGCTTGTCTATCGCGCGGCGCAGCTTAAAGAAATGAACAGTCCGGAAGCCGGTACGGCGGCGTCAATGGCGAAGTATTACGCGACGGAGATATGCAATGAGATAGCCGGAAAAGCCGTTCAAATTCACGGCGGCTATGGCTACATAAAGGAATACAAAGTCGAGCGCATTTATCGCGACTGCCGCGTGTTCACGATCTTCGAGGGTACAAGCCAGGTTCAGCAGATGGTTATATCCGGCGCGCTGCTGAAGAAATAAGGAGGTTGGATATGAAAATTATTGTTTGTGCAAAACAGGTGCCCGATACAAACGAGGTCAAAATCGACCCCGTCAAGGGTACGCTTATTCGTGACGGCGTGCCGTCAATTCTTAATCCCGACGACGCAAACGCGCTTGAGGCTGCGCTTCAGCTGAAGGACAAGGATTCCAAAATCAGCGTCAGCATCCTCTCTATGGGACCTCCGCAGGCGGCATATATGCTGCGCGAATGTCTTGCGATGGGCGCGGACGACGCCTATCTGCTCTCCTCCCGCACCTTCGGCGGCGCGGACACATGCGCCACATCCACCACGCTGGCTGCCGGTATCCGCGGCATTGGCGCGTATGACATCATCTTTGCCGGGCGTCAGGCGATTGACGGAGATACGGCTCAGGTGGGACCGCAGACGGCTCAGCGCCTCGGGATTCCGTCCGTGACATATGTCCAAAAAATCCGCGAAATTAAAAAGAAGTCAGTTGTGGTTGAACGCCAGCTTGAGGACGGCTATGAAGTCATAGAGGTCGAAATGCCCTGCCTGCTGACAGCCGTAAAAGAATTGAACACACCACGCTATATGTCCGTCGAGCGCATTGAGAACGCTTACAAAGCGGAAATCAAGATTTGGAATGAAAACGACATTAATCTGAAAGCCGAGGACTGCGGCTTGAAGGCGTCCCCGACGCAGGTGTTCCGTAGCTTCACCCCTCCCCCCAAGGGCAAGGGCGAAATGCTGTCCGGATCAATCGGCGAAATGGCGGCGGCGCTTGTCGGAAAGCTTCGAGAGAAGCACGTCATATAACAGGGGGATTTATTGATGTCTGTAAAAATATTAAACGACAAGTGCAAGGGCTGCACAAAATGCGTAAAGGAATGTCCTTTTGAAGCGATAACGATGCAAGAAAAAATTGCGGTTATCGGACCCAAGTGCACAAACTGCGGCAAGTGCGTCGACGTCTGCCCGTTTAAGGCAATCGAGAACGTCGCGGAGGAAAAGAAGGGCGCCGTCGATGTTACGCTGTATCACGACGTTTGGGTTTTCGCCGAGCAGCGCGACGGCAAGCTGATGAACGTATCCATCGAGCTGATGGGAGAGGGCAAAAAGCTCGCCGGTGAAATCGGCTGCAAGCTCTGCGCCATTCTTTGCGGCGAAAAGGTTGACACCCTTGTTGACGAGCTTTATGAGTACGGCGCGGACAAGGTGTATTATGCCGACGCGCCGGAGCTGAAAACGTACAACACCGATTCTTACACAAAGGTCATATACGAAGCCATCCTGAAATATAAGCCCGAAATCGTCCTGCTCGGGGCAACGCACATCGGGCGCGACCTCGGACCCTGCCTTGCCGTTCAGTGCGGCACAGGTCTGACAGCCGACTGCACACAGCTTGATATCGACCCGGAGGATAAGAAGCTTATGCAGACGCGTCCGGCGTTTGGCGGCAATCTGATGGCTACAATTCTCTGCCCGTCCCACCGCCCGCAGATGTCCACGGTGCGCCCGGGCGTTATGGAGAAGCCCGAAAGAAAGTCAGGCGCAAAGGGCGAGCTGATCAAGCTGACGCCCGTGTATAAAGAAGGCGACATTCGCCAAAAGGTATTAGAGATTGTAAAAGGGCTGACCGAGCAGGTTTCGCTCACGGATGCGAAGATAATCGTCTCCGGCGGCGCAGGGCTGGGCGGACCGGACGGCTTTAAGGTGATAAAGCAGCTGGCTGACCGTCTGGGCGGCGTGGTTGGCTCGTCCCGCGCGGCTGTTGACGCCGGATGGATTGACCACAGTCATCAGGTCGGGCAGACAGGCACAACGGTGAAACCGACGATTTACTTCGCCTGCGGTATCTCCGGCGCTATCCAGCACCTTGCCGGAATGCAAAACTCCGGATATATCGTCGCGATAAACAAGAACGAGAACGCCCCGATATTTGAGGTGGCGGACTATGGCATCGTCGGCGACCTGTACAAGGTAATCCCCGCCCTGCTTGAAGTGCTGGGCTAAAATCGGCAAAAAAATTCACGGCGAAGCGCCGCCGCTCATTTGAGCGGCGGCGCTTTTGTAATAAATTCCCCCAAATCGCACAAGCTATGCGATATATACAATCGCAACGGGGGTGAAAATCAGAATGATTAATAAAAAACTTGGCGAGCGTACATTCGCGTTTTTAAGTCCGCCGTCCGTTTTGGCGTCGGCGTGTGTCGGCGGGAAAAAAGAGGGCGAGGGTCCGCTGCGCGGGGAATTCGACATTTTGAATGAGGACAGCTTTTTCGGTATGGAAACGTGGGAAAAAGCCGAAAGCGAGATGCAGCGCCTCGCCCTTTCAGAGGCGTTAAAGAAAGCCGATATGGCTTCGCCGGATTTCGTTTTCGCCGGGGATTTGTTGAATCAATGCGTCGGCTCCGCCTTCGGGCTGCGCGGCAGCGGAATACCGTTTTTCGGCGTGTACGGGGCGTGCTCAACCATGGCGGAAAGTCTGATTCTCGCTTCTATGGCAGTGGACGGGGGTTTTGCATCGAACGCCGCCGCCATGACGTCGTCGCACTTCTGCGGCGCGGAGCGGCAGTTTCGTTTTCCGTTAGAATACGGCGGACAGCGCACGCCGACAGCGCAATGGACGGTGACGGGCGCGGGAGCTGTGATAGTGGGGGAGAGCGCCGCCCCTCCGTATATAACGCGCTTTACCTCCGGCAGAATCGTGGACGCCGGGATTCGCGACGCGAACAATATGGGTGCGGCGATGGCACCCGCCGCATACGACACGCTCTCGGCGCACTTTAACGACACGGGACGCGCGCCGGATTATTATGATTTGATTGTAACGGGCGACCTCGGCGCGCTCGGCTCGGAGCTGCTGCGCGAGCTGTTTTCTGATGGAGGCGGACCACGCCTCGGCAAAAACTACACCGACTGCGGTCTGCTTATATATTCCCGGGGCAATGCGGACAAGCCGAACCGCTTTGCCGCGGGGAAGACGGCGGAGAGCGGGGATCAGGATGTTCAAGCGGGGGGATCCGGCTGCGGCTGCGGCGCATCCGTGCTGGCGGGGTATATCCTGCGCGCGATGAAAAAGGGACGCTTGGAACGCGTGTTGTTTGCCGCAACAGGCGCAATGATGTCCTCACTGTCGGCGCAGCAGGGCGAGAGCATACCGTCCATATGCTACGCGGTATCGATTGAAAACCACGCTTAAACCATACGGGAGCTTAACGAAACGGAGCGAAATTGAAATGGATATGATTTTTACGTTTATTAAAGTGTTTTTCGTCGGGGGAGCGCTCTGCGCCGTCGGGCAGCTTTTAATCGATAAAAGCGGACTTACACCGGCGCGTATTTTGACGTCCTACGCTGTGGCGGGCGTCATTCTCGGCGCCT
>JAIRRO010000110.1 GCA_031255955.1 Oscillospiraceae bacterium | reverse complement strand
ATGACATAATCCGCATGCTCCATGCTTTCAGCCGGAAACATTGTGGGATATACGCCGCCCCACAGCACCGGCACGCCGCCACGCAGCTCGGAGCTTACAGCCTTAACCGTGTCAAGATACAGCGACGCCATAACGCTGAGTCCGATTAAAACAGGCTGCGTCTCGGCGACGAATTTTTTAAGGAGCGCCATTTCCTCTGCCGTTGCGGGTTTCGGGCTTACGCTGTTAAAGCTTTTGAAAAAAAGCACACGGACGTTATACCCCGCAAGCTCAAGCGCGTTTTCCAGATAGCGCAGTCCCAGGGCTTTTGTGTTGTAGAATCCGATTAACAGCACTGTGCCGCCGTTTGCGGTTTTTTTATCACTCATAACGAATAAATTCCTCCGTATTTACGATGTAAACAGCGAGTAAAACGTCTTAAACGTGTTCTCCATGCCCTCCGCAAAGGGGGTGTATTCCAGTCCGAATGCCGAGGTGAGCTTTTCGCCGCTGATAAGATAATCCTCTGTCATCGGGAAGGGCATCGGTATATGCTCGCGTGCGGCTAGCTCCGTCGTTATCTCACGCGTGGCGAACGCGCCGCCGTTATAGCGCTCAAAATCGCTTATCAGGCGGGTGTAATTGATTTTTTCGGGTCCCGAGATATTAAATATCTCGTCATAGGCGCGAACATCGCCTGCCATTGCCATCAGCGCGTTTGCGATGTCCTTGACGTATACAAGGCTGAAGCTGGCTGTGGCGTCGGTCGGGACGGGCGCCGTATGCCCGCGCGCGATAAATTCAATATACCACGATTCGCGCGGATTGTAATTAAACGGACCGTAAATATACGCGGGGCGGATTATGGTGAAGCGCAGACCGGCGTCGCCCGCCGCGCGGATAAGCTCTTTTTCAAGCATCAGCTTGCCGAGCGCTCCGGAGGGGGCGCTTTCACCGCCGCGCGGGTCGGGGATAAGCGGAGATGTCTCTGTTTTCAAGCCGCGAAACGCGGGGACATACACCTCTGCGGACGAGATGAAAATATATTGCCGCACCCTTGGCGCGAGCGATTCGATTATCGGGGCAATTTCACCCGCGCGATAGGCGCAGAAATCCACCAGCGCGTCAAATTCCAGGTCGGGGACGATGCGCCCGAAGGTGCGCGCGGCGTGTCTGTCGCATTTGTATTCCGTGACGTTTTCAAGCCCGTCCAGCGGCAGCTTACCGCGGTTGACAACGTGCAGCTCAAACGCGCCGGAGCGCGAGGCAAGCAATGAAAATATGCGCCCGGCGAACATACTGCCGCCGATTACAAGCACACGCTTTTTCAAATCAATCGCCCCTCCGTCCGAAAAGTCCGCGCGGCTTTAACCGACGGACGCGCTCGCCGTATTCCGCCACAAGCTCCGCGTCGGCACCGAGCAGTGACCGCGCAGCTTTGTGAGCCGTTTTGGCGGCGTCGCGCGCCGCTTTGATATCGCCCATCGCCTCGCAAACGGAGGCAAGACTGCTGATCGCCGCGATATATTCGCTGTTCAGTCCGAAAAATTTGAACGCCAGTGCCGCCGCTTTTTCATATGCCGCGCGGGAGGCGGGGAGATCCTTTTTATAATATTTTATCGCCGCAAGCGTCGAATATGCCGTGGAATGCTGCGCGCTTTGATCCTTCGTTTTATCGAAAATCTCCAGCGCCTGCGTGACGAATTTTTCCGCCGCGTCATAATTCTTCAGGGCGTATTGGATGGAGGCAAGGCTGTTTAAGGAGGCGGCAAGCATAAATTCGCCGCCGGCTCCGGCGCTAATCAGCTCATAAGAGCGCGTGGCGTATTTTAACGCTTTTTTCAAATCCCCGGCGGTGTGATACGACAGCGCGGCGCTGCCGCAGGAACGCGCAAGCGTGGCGTCGTCCTTCGGATCGTACTTTTCCAAGCGCTTGATGGCGTCGGCGTACAGAGAGGCTGAGCGGGCGCTGTCGCCCATCATACGCACAAGCCCCGCCAGATTCAGCAGCAGGTCTATATAATCACGCGTGTCGTCACGATGAAATTGACGCAGCGTATCAATGGCTTTTTCATATGTGGCGGCGGATTCCGTGTGGCGTGACGCGCCGCGATAAAAATTCGCCAGCTCGTTGAGCAGCGCGATATATTCGGGCAGCTCGTCGGTGCGGCTGTCCTCCATTGACGATATGACTTCCGTCAAAAATTTTTCAATTTCCTCCGGCGGACGGGATTTGTCGTATAACGCGTCAAGCTCGGTGAAAATTTTATCAGAGTCCTTTTTCTTTCGCCCCGCGGGTGAATATTCCGCCGCTTCGCTCATAGGTCTATATCAATGTCAAATTCCGAAATGTCGGGCATAAAATCGTCGTCAACCGGCGCGCCCGCAGCGGGCGGCACGGGCGTTGCTGAGTCTGTCAGCGCGCGGGAGAAGCGTGTGCGTAAATCGCGCGTTTCCTCCAGCGCGGACGACAGCGCGTTTTCAGTTTTGCGCAAGGCTTCGCCGGTGTATTCCGTCACGGCACGGCGCAGCTCATCCGCGCGCGTTTCAGCGTTGACAAGCAGCTCGCGGCTTTGCGCCCGTGCCATACGAAGAACCTCCTGCTCGTCAACAAGCTGACGTGAGCGCTCCTCCGCCGCGCGGCGCACAGCCTCCGCCTCGTGCTTGGCGTTCGCGATGAAGTCGCTGCGCGCGGCGACAAGGCGCTCAGCCTCCGCAAGCTCCTGCGGGAACATAGAGCGCGCCTCATCCAAAATATCCAGCGCGGCGCCCCTGTCGATAATGCATTTGTCCGCGCCGAGCGGTACCCACTTGGCGCTTTCAATCATTGCGCGAAGCCGATCCAACAGGTCGCTTACTCTTTCTCCTCCGGTCATTTCATCAAGACCCTCTTTCGTTTTATTTATCGTTCATCTTGGCGAGAATGTCTGCTATTATCTCTCTCGGGACAAAGTCCCCGAGATCCGCCCCGTACTTTGCCATCTCTTTTACCACCGTGGAACTGAGATAGGTGTATTTGCTGCTTGAGGTCATAAAAAGCGTTTCTATTTCAGGCTCTATTATCTTGTTCGCCAGCGCCATTTGAAATTCCCAGTCGAAATCCGACACCGCGCGCAACCCCTTGATAATCACGCCCGCGCCTATTTGCTTCGCGTGCTTGACAAGCATTTCGTCGCTGGTTTCCACGATGACATTGTCAAGGCGGCTGACCGTGCGGCGGATCATCTCTGAACGCTCCTCAAGCGTAAACATCGGCTGCTTGGACGAGTTCACCATCACGCAAACGTAAAGCTTATCAAAAATGCGTGACGAGCGGCGGATGATATTCAAGTGACCGAGCGTTATCGGGTCGAAGCTGCCGGGATAAAGCGCTATTCTCATACGTCGGATTCCTTTGTGTAGAGCGTAATTTTCGCGCCGCCGTATTTATATTCGCGAAGCATTTTATACGGCGGCGGGGCGTCCGGCGCTATATGTCCGGCGCGCGATTCGCAAACGATTATACCATACTCTTTCAAAATGTCAAATTCAATTATTTTTTCCAGCGCGGCGTCCAGCAAGCCGGAGTCATACGGCGGGTCGATGAATATGATATCAAACACGTCGCCGTCCTCGCGACGCGCGCGTTTTTTTATGTATTCCAAGGCGTCCGAGCGTATAAATTTCGCGCGGTCATCGACGCGCGCGGCTGCGGCGTTTCGTTTGGCAAGCTCCACGGAGGCAGGCGCAGAATCGTTGAATACGCAAAACGCCGCCCCGCGGGAAAGCGCCTCAACACCCAGCTGACCCGTGCCGCAGAACAAATCCAGCACGCGCGCGTCCGTGACGCGCTGCTGCAGGATATTAAACACCGCCTGCTTCATCATATCTCCCGTCGGACGCACAGAGGAATCCTTTGGAGAGAGCAGCCTTCTGCCGCGCGCGGAGCCTGAAATCACCCTCATTTCTGTGCCTCCGAAGAAGAATTGGAAGAAGCGTTGGAGGAGGCATTGGAGGAAGCATCGCTTTCGGCATTGAATAAAGCAAAAACCGCCTCTGCCGCCGGGCGAGGTACGATTTTTGACAGCTCATCGACATTGGCTGCTTTGATGGCTTCAAGGCTGCCGAAGGCTTTGATTAGCGCTTTGCGGCGCGTCTCTCCCACGCCGGGCGCTTCGTCGAGCTTGGATTTCTTTAATCCGCGCGAGCGCCGCGCACGGTGAAAATCGATGGCAAAGCGGTGCGTTTCCTCTTGAATTGTGCCGATCAGCGCGAAAGCGGGGGGGTAGGCGTCTATGCCAATCTCCAGCCCGTCGGGGGTGACAAGCGCGCGTGTGCGGTGTCGGGAGTCCTTTACCATCCCGAATATGGGCAGGCTCACCCCAAGCGAATCCAGCGCGTTTTTCGCGGCGGTGGCGTGGGCTTGTCCGCCGTCTATCAGCATAACGTCCGGCAGAGGCGTCCAGCTCTCATCCCCGTCAAGAAATCGCTTCGCGCGGCGGGTGACAACCTCTGACATACTGCGATAATCGTCCTGTGTCGTAAGGGATTTTATCGCAAAGCGCTTGTATGCGCTCTTTTTCGGCTTGCCGTTATCAAAAACGGTCATCGAAGCCACGATGTCCTCTGAACCGGTGTTTGAAATATCAAAAGCTTCGATAAGCACGGGCGGGCGCTCCGGCGGCAGCGCCATAGCCCTGCCGAGCCATTCTATCGTGCCGCGGATTTTTTCTTCACGCGTCGTCGCGCGCTCCGCTTCCTCGCGCGCGTTCACGGCGGCTGTTTTCAGCATGCTAAGCTTCTCTCCGCGCTTGGGGTGCAGAATAAAAACGCGGCGCTCCGCCGCCTCTGAAAACAGCACCTCAAGCTCCGCGACGTCCTCCGGAGCCTCGGGCACAAGAATTTCCTTAGGATACGCCTCTCGGCGCAGATAATATTGCCGCAGCAAGCCGCTTATCACCTCGCCGCCGTCCTCTATCGGCGTGTCGAAGAGCTCTAAGTCCTTATCCAGCAGCTTGCCGTCTATATAATGCAGCGCGACAAAGCAGCTTTTCGGCTCGCCCTTGAAATATCCGATGACATCCGTATCGGCAAGCGCGTCCGACACCACCAGCTGGCGCTTTGTAAGCTCCTTCACGGCGCGCAGCCTGTCGCGCAGCTCCGCTGCCTGCTCAAAGCGCATATCGGCGGCGGCGGCCTCCATTTTGTATGTTATTTCGGAAATAAGCGCTCCCGCGCGCCCCTCAAACACCGCGATGGCGGAGCGTATGGCGCCGCTGTATTCTTCGCCCGGGGTATCGGGCAGACACCAGCCGCGGCAAACACCAAGATGATGACTGAGACAGGGGCGCTCGCGCCCGATATCACGCGGGAAGCGCCGCGAGCAGGAGGGCAAGCCGAAAGCCTTTGAAACGGCGTTAATCGCGGAATGGGCGATATTCCTGCCGCCATATGGTCCCAGATAGCGCGCGTCGTCGCGCCGGCGCTTGGATACGACAGTGAAGCGCGGATACGGCTCGCTTAAATCCACGCGAATGAAGGGATGCCCCTTATCGTCACGTAAACGAATATTGTATTTCGGCATATGATGCTTAATGAGCTGGTTTTCAAGCACAAGCGCCTCGAACTCGGAATTGGCGATTATCACGTCAAAATCCGCGATTTTAGAGACCATCAGCTCTGTTTTCGGTTCGTGAGAGCCGTAAAAATAACTTGAGACGCGATTTTTAAGCGCGGACGCCTTTCCGACATAAATCACCGCGCCGGACTTATCCGCCATGATATAAACGCCCGGACGAAGGGGCAGCTTATTTGCCTTTTCTCGTAAAATATCCAGCGACGGGTTGTCTGACATAATCCAATCTCCCAAGACCTTTTGTACGCATTATCGCATAAACGGGCGCAAAAAAAAAGTAAAAAAAGAAAAAATTGAAAAAAGATTGATTTTTTATTTTTCTCTGCTATAATGTAGCCAAATGAACGCGGGGGCGGCTGCCGATAAAGTCGAAGTTTTGGCTGCCGAGGCTCCGTGGGGGTTGAATTTCTTATTACAAGGGGTTGTTGCGGGTATGTCGAAATACATTGATTCTGAAAGCGCTCTCACTCGCGTGGGCGGAAATATGGCGCTGTATAAGAAGCTGCTGGTGAAGTTTAAGGACGGGGAATATCGCGAAAAGCTTGAAGCTTTAATCACCGGCGGGGATATTGAAGGCGCCACCGCGATGGCGCATACGTTAAAGGGCGTTGCCGCCAATCTGTCTCTGACAGAGGTACACGCGCTTTCCCTGCAGATAGAAACAGCGTTGAAAAACGGAGGGGATTACGCATCCCTCTTGCCACAGCTTACCGAGGCGTCCGAAGCGACACTCGCTGAAATAGACACTCTATAGGTCGGCGTCCCGAAGGGGGCGCCCGAATAACACATTTAATGAGGCGGCGTGATGAGAGATTTAGTTTTAATTGTTGACGATGTTGACATCAACCGGATGCTGCTCGCCAACATCCTTGAGGACGAATACGATATAATCGAAGCGGCGGACGGTCCGGAGACGCTTGATATTCTGTTCAATCAAAAGATTCGACCGACCGCGATACTGCTGGACATCATTATGCCCGGTATGGACGGCTTTGAGGTTATTCAGGAAATTAAGAACAACCCGGAGACAGAAAAAATCCCCGTTCTCTTTATCACGGCGGCGGCGGACGGAGAAAGCGAATCGCGCGGATTGAAATATGGCGCCGCGGACTATATCTCCAAGGAATTTAACGTAGACGTCGTGCGAACGCGCCTGCGCAACCATATCAGCCTCGCGCGGTATCAAAACGAGCTGGAATCCTTGGTTGAAATCAAAACTGCGGAATTAACGCGTACATATGATCAGATGCTTGAAGCCTTCGCCACCCTGGTTGAGTATCGCAGCCTTGAATCCGGTACCCACATCAAGCGCACGAGTATGCTCTCCGAGCTGATGATAAACAAGCTGATGACGGATCCCAAATACAAAACCTATGTCGCGGAGCAAAAAATCACACCCGCGAAGGCGCACTCCATCGTTCGGGCAACAAGCCTGCACGATATCGGCAAGATAGGCATTTCCGACACGATACTTCTAAAGCCGGGACGCCTGACCGAGGAAGAATTTGAAGAAATGAAGAAGCACACCGTCAAGGGCGGTGAGATAATCGACAGCATTATGGAAATGTTCGGGGACAATGCCGAGTATCTTTCCTATTGCCGCGAGATTGCGTATTATCACCACGAGCGCTGGGACGGGCTGGGGTATCCCTCCAGACTGGCGGCGTATGACATTCCGTTTTCGGCGCGTCTGCTGTCCATCGTGGACGTTTACGACGCTCTTGTGAATCAGCGCTGCTATAAGCCTCCGTTTTCTCACGGAGAGGCGATGGATATCATCACGGAATCAAGAGGCAAGCAGTTTGACCCCGTGCTTGTCGATGTTTTCCTTGAGGTCGCGGACAAGTTTGAAAAGCTTGAGGACAGCCTGAAGGATTAGGCGACGCCGATCAATAACAATAATAAACGCGGGGGATGAAAACTTCATCTCCCGCGTTTTTGCAAGCATTTACATCCTCATCAGCGGATTTGCCCGCTGCCGTAAACGACGTATTTCAGACTTGTAAGCTGCTCTACGCCCATCGGACCGCGGGCGTGCGTTTTCTGCGTGGAGATGCCAAGCTCGGCGCCAAGACCGAACTCGCCGCCGTCCGTAAAGCGCGTGGAGGCGTTGACATACACCGCCGCCGCGTCAATTTCATCCGTAAAGCGCCGCGCCGCGTCATAGCTGTTTGTCACTATCGCCTCCGAATGCCCGGAGCCGTATTTGGCGATATGCTCGGTTGCCTCCTCCAAGCCGGATACGACTTTAACGGCAAGGATATAGTCATAAAATTCAGCCTCCCAGTCAGAAGGCTCCGCCGGGCGCGCGTCGGGGAGAATTTTCAGTGTTTCGGGACAGCCGCGCAGCTCCGTATGCTTCGTATCCAGCAGCTTTTTTGCGCGCGGCAAAAACTCCGCCGCGATTTTGGCGTCGACAAGCAGCGTTTCGGCGGCATTGCAAACGGACGGACGAGAACACTTCGCGTTAAAAATTATCTCCGCCGCCATATCAAAATCCGCCGTCGATTCCACATAGACGTGGCAGTTGCCGACGCCCGTTTGCACAACGGGAACCTTCGCGTTTTCGCATACATGCTTAATCAGTCCCGCACCGCCTCTGGGGATAAGCAAATCCACAAAGCCGGTGAGATTCATAAGCTCTCCGACGCTCTCGCGCGTGGTGTCGGAAACGAGAGATACGCAGTCCTCCGGCAAACCGGTATCGCGCAAGGCGCGGCGCATGACCTCTGTAAGCGCGGCGCTGGAATTGTAAGCCTCCTTGCCGCCGCGCAGTATCACGGCGTTGCCGGATTTAAGACAGAGCGCCGCCGCGTCAACCGTCACATTCGGGCGCGATTCGTAAATAATCGCAACGACGCCGAGCGGCACACGCCGCGCGCTGATGCGCAGCCCGTTAGGACGCGTGGCTTCGTAATCTGAGCGCCCCAAGGGGTCAGGCAGGGCGACAATTTCTGACACACCCTGCGCGATGGCGGCAATGCGCTCCTTTGTAAGCAGCAGCCTATCAAGCAGGGAATCGCGCATACCGTTTTCCTTCCCGCGCTGCATATCGATGGCGTTTGCCTCAAGAATCGACGCCGTGTCAGATAGCAGCGCGGAGGCTATCGCCCGCAGCGCGGCGTCGCGCTTTTGCGAACCGAGCTTCGCCAGCGCGCGCGAGGCTTGCTTTGCGTTTTTGCCTTGCAGTTCAATAGCGGACATTGACATAAATAATTACCCCTTTCAAAAGGTGCGAAAAATCAAGCCTTGCGCCGGAACAGCGTTCCGACGCTTTCCCCGGAAGCCGCAGCGTAAATATTACGCGTATCAGAGCCGTTTGTGATGATAACATCAACACCCGCGTCGGCAGCAATGCGCACCGCCGCAAGCTTCGTCACCATGCCGCCCGTGCCAAGGGCGCTACCGACGCCGCCCGCCAAAGCCTCAATGCGCTCGTCCACCTCCGTGACCTCCGGGATAAGCTGCGCGTTTGGATCGCGGCGCGGGTCGCCGTCATAGAGTCCGTCGATGTCAGAGAGGATAACAAGCAAATCGGCGCCCAAAAGCGCGGCGACGATGGCGGAAAGCGTGTCGTTATCACCCAAAACGTGGTGGCGCTCCGTTTCTATTTCCTCAAACGCCACGGCGTCATTTTCATTGACAACGGGAATGACGCCGAGCGATATAAGCGCCTCGAACGTACCCAATAAATTCTGACGCGCCGCGGGACGCTCAACATCCTCTTTTGTAAGAAGTATCTGCCCGACAGCCGAACCGTATTCACCGAAAAATTTATCGTAGATATGAATCAGCTCGCATTGCCCGACAGAGGCGACAGCCTGCTTAACGCGCAGCTCCGCGGGACGCTCCGGCAAGCCCAGCTTGCCGACGCCCGCGCCGATAGCTCCGGAGGACACCAAAACAACCTCGCAACCCGAATTTCGGACATCCGCCAGCGCGCGCGCCAAATTCTCGATATTGCGGAAATTAAGCCCCTTACCTCCGTGACACAGCGTAGAGGTACCAACCTTAAAGACAATTCTTTTCTTTTTCATTGTATTTGCAATACTCCCGAATTAAAGCTCACCAGATGACGGTGGCGAAATAGTCCTCCGCCGTTTCCGGTCGCCGTATAAGCTCAAATGAACCGTCGGAGCGCAGCATAATTTCGCCGGAGCGCAGCTTGCCGTTATAGTTATACCCCATGCTGCGCCCGTGCGCGCCCGTGTCGTGGATTACAAGCAGGTCGCCCATATCAATCTTGGGCAGCGGGCGGTCAATGGCGAATTTATCGTTGTTTTCGCACAGGGAGCCTGTAATGTCGTATGTATGCTCCGCCGGGGCGTTTTCCTTACCCATCACCGTGATGTGATGATACGCGCCATACATCGCGGGGCGCATTAGGTCGCAGGCGCAGGCGTCAACGCCGATATATTCCTTGTATATATGCTTTTCGCGCATGGCGCGCGTGACAAGACACCCATAGGGACCAAGCATAAACCGACCAAGCTCAGAATAAATAGCGACGTCGTCCATCCCGGCAGGGGATAAAATTTCTTCATATGCGCGGCGGACGCCCTCGCCGATTACCATAATATCAATATCGCCGGCTTTTTGCTCCGGGCGATACGGAATACCCACGCCACCGGAGAGATTTATAAACGAGATATGCACCCCGACGGTGCGTTTAAGGTCTACAGCTAAACGGAAAAGCCGGGCAGCCAAAACGGGATAATAATCGTTGGAAACGGTGTTAGACGCCAAAAACGCGTGTATGCCGAATTCCTCCGCGCCGAGGGATTTCAGCTCAGCAAACGCCGCGAAAATTTGGTCGCGCGTCATACCATATTTCGCGTCGCCGGGGTTGTCCATAACCCTGTTCGCGATTTCAAAGGTTCCGCCGGGGTTGAAGCGGCAGGAAATCTTTTTCGGAATTCCGACAAGATCACGCAGCGCGGCGACGTGGGTGATGTCGTCAAGGTTGATAACAGCGCCCAGTTCGGCGGCTTTTATAAATTCCGCGTCCGGCGTGTTGTTGGACGAAAACATTATATCCACGCCCTTAAAGCCGCATTTTTCGCTCATAACAAGCTCTGTCATAGAAGCGCAGTCTACGCCACAGCCGTGTTTTTGCAACAGCTTTAATATCGCCGGGGTGGGGGTTGCCTTGACGGCGAAATACTCGCGAAAGCCGGGGTTCCAAGAAAAAGCGGATTTCAGGCGTTCCGCGTTTTCCTCAATTCCGCGCTCGTCGTATAAATGAAACGGCGTGGGATATGTTTCCGTAATCTCACGGAGCTTCTCAAGCGTGACAAAAGTTTTTTTCAAATCGGGCGCACCCCTTGTAAAGAATAATCCGCCGATAAAAGCCGACCGGGAGGCTTTGCACGACAATTACGATATTCTAATCTCGAACGGCGGCGTTTGTCAAGAGCAATATGCGAAAATTCGCAAAAAACTTTGTAAAATAAAAAAAGACCCACCGACAGGTGAGGTCTTGGGCTGGAGGCGACACCCGGACTCGAACCGGGGGATGAGGGTTTTGCAGACCCTGGCCTTACCGCTTGGCTATGTCGCCATGCTTGGTGGAGGGGCGCTCGTATGCTGCCCATTGAGACTGCCGCTAACGTGAGGACACTGCGGCTTATTGGAGCGGGCGACGAGGCTCGAACTCGCTTCCACACCCCACGCGGCGAGCCGCGCGGGGACCCCACCTCGAATTGCACGTGCCTGCGGCACAAGGTGGAGGGGCGCTCGTATGCTGCCCATTGAGACTGCCGCTAACGTGAGGACACTGCGGCTTATTGGAGCGGGCGACGAGGCTCGAACTCGCTTCCACA
>JAIRRO010000076.1 GCA_031255955.1 Oscillospiraceae bacterium | reverse complement strand
CGGCGCTGTCAGCGAGATTCTTATCGTATCACCGATGCCCTCCATAAGCAGCGCGCCTATCGCCGCCGAGGATCGGATAATACCCGGAAATTCCGTCCCCGCCTCCGTCACGCCGAGATGCAGCGGGCAGTCCGTCGCGCGGGATACAAGTCTGTTCGCTTTTACCGTCGTCATAACATCGGAGGACTTCACCGAGACGCAAATATCGCCGAAGCCGACGCCCTCAAGCAGACTGATTTCACCCAAGGCGCTCTCCGCCAGCGCCTCTGCCGTCACCCCGCCGTATTTATCCAAAAGCTGCTTTTCAAGGCTGCCGCCGTTCACGCCGACACGTATCGGTATCCCGCGCTCGCGGCAGGCGTCCGCAACCGCCTTCACCTTATCGCGCGAGCCGATATTCCCCGGATTGACGCGGATTTTATCCGCGCCATGCTCCGCCGCGGCAAGCGCAAGCCTGTAATCAAACTGTATATCCGCAGTAACCGGGATATGTACGCGGGCTTTTATTTCGCGCAGAGCGCGCGCGGACTCCATATCCGGCACCGCCACGCGGACAAGCTCGCACCCCGCCGCGGCAAGCGCGTTAATCTGCTCTGCCGTCGCATACGCGTCCGAGGTACGCGCCGTCGTCATAGACTGCACGGATACGCGCGCCCCGCCGCCGATTTCCAAACCCCCGACGTTTATTTTTCTTGTCATATCAGCTTTATCACGTCGTTTATCATAATAAAAACCGATAGCAGCAGCAATAGGGCAAGTCCCGCCGCGTGAACATATCCCTCATATTTCGGGTTTACGCGCCGCCGCGTGATTTTTTCTATCACATACGTGACGATAAGCCCGAAAATCCTTCCTCCGTCAAGCGCCGGCAGCGGCAGCAGATTAAACACCGCAAGGTTCACGGCGACAAGCGCCGTAATCGTAAACACATATGTCAGCCTTGCCCCGACGGTGGGCAGCTGCGGATTGCTGCCCGCCTCGCCGATCACCGACACAATGCCGACGGGTCCGGACATTTCGCGCAGCGGCGCCTGCCCTGTCACAAGCTGAACCAGCGCGATTCTGACCACCCGCGCAAAGTTGAACGGCAAATACAGCGAATGCTTCAGCCGCTCGAATATGCTTGCCTCGATGCGCTCGAAAAGCAGACCGTAGCGGATATATATCTGCCCGTCCACCTCATATTCACGAAGCTCCAGCGGGAAATTGTCCAGCCGCACCTTTTCTCTGCCGCGCCGCACGACAAGGTCTACCATCCCGTCGTTTTCTCCCTCTGACAGAGTCATAAACATCGAAAAATCATCGGCGTAATGGGTGCTGTTCCCGTTGACGGATATGATTTTATCCCCCGCGAGCAGCCCCGTCTCCCCCACGCCGGGGAAGCCATCCATAAAGCCCGCGAGCCTTGTGCCGACAATCTCGTTTTCACCCATATTCAGGCACAGGAGAATAATCACACCGGCGAGGAAGTTCATCGCGGCGCCGGCTGCAAGGATAATGGCGCGCTTCCAACGTTTTTGCGATGTAAACGCGCGCGGGAAAAGGCGCATCCGCTCGTCGTCGCCCATCTCCACCGACCTTTTATAGGCGCGGTCTATCGCTTCCTTTCGCTCGCGCCGCTCGCGCTCGCGTTTATTGTATCGCCACTGATGAAATTCCTGCTCTGTGGGCGGCGTCATCGCAGCGTCGTCGTCCTTGTGCGATGCCACCCATTCACGCAAAAATCCGTGGATTTCATCCGATGTGGGGCGCTGCTTTCCAAGCCTTTGCCCCGCGAACAATGTATCCAGCCGCTCATACTGCTCTGTGATATACGCATATGTCTCAGCGCCAAGCTCCGCTTCGTCGGGCAGCGCCTTAGCATCGCCGCCCTCCGCGTCCTCCTCCAGCACAAGCGCGTCCTCACCCTCCATCACGCAGGAGCCGCCGAGAATCACCAGCAGCCTTATGGAATACAGCGTTTCTCCGCGCTGCCGCGAAAATATCTTCGGTCCCATACCGATAGAAAATTCGTTTACCTTGACGCCCAGCTTTTTCGCCGCCACAAAATGCCCCAGCTCGTGAGTGGCGATAAGCACGCCGAAAACAAGAATCGCTAGAACAATATACATCCCGAACAGCCCCTTTCAGCCTATCTCTGCCTTAATATAATCATAAATGTCCAAAAATCCGATTTCCCCGGCGAGAAACGCGTTTACCGCCCGCTCGTCAGCCTCGCACAGGGCGCGGCAAGCCTCGTCACCGCGCGCCGCCGCTTCATACGCCAGCTTTAGACAGGGGAAAGCGTCCATATCCGGCTCCTCAAAGCTGAGTATCCCGACGGCGGCAAGGTCAAGCGACGCCGCGCGCCCCGGCAGACGCTTTGGATATGTCAGCGCGTACTGTATCGGCAGGCGCATATCCGGCACGCCCAGCTGCGCGATAACAGCGCCGTCCTCAAGCTCCACGGCGGAATGGACTATGCTCTGCCGGTGAATAAGCACCCGTATCCGCTCACGCGGGATTCCAAACAGGCGCGAGGCTTCTATCAATTCCAAGCCCTTGTTCATCATAGTGGCGCAGTCCACGGATATTTTTGCGCCCATGCTCCAATTTGGATGACGCTTCGCCATCTCCGGCGTCACGCTTTTCAGCTGCTCACGCGTTTTGCCGTAAAACGGACCGCCGGACGCCGTGAGAATCAGGCTTTTTATATTGTTTCCGTTTCCCCCGTCGATATTTCCTTGCAAGCATTGAAAAATCGCCGAATGCTCAGAGTCCACCGGAATAATGTCGGCTCCCGTTTCGCGCGCCGTCGCCATCACGCGCTCCCCCGCCGCAACCAGTGATTCTTTATTTGCCAGCGCAAGGCGTCTGCCGAGCCGCACGGCAGCCAGTGTCGGCTTGAGTCCCGCCATACCCGAAACAGCATTCACGACGGTGTCGCAGGGTGTTTCTGCGACTTCAATGACCCCGTCCTCCCCGGACAGCACACGCGTCGGCGTATCCGCCATCCGAGCTTTCATCTCACGCGCCGCGTTATCGTCACGAACGGCGATAAGCTCCGGCGAAAGTTCGCGCGCTTGCCGCTCCAAAAGGTCGATATTGCGCTCCGCCGCAATCGCTTTTACGCGTATCCCCAACGAGCGGCAAACATCAACCGCTTGCGTTCCGATTGAGCCTGTCGAGCCGAGCAGCACCACCGTATTGTCAATACAATTCATGCAGTCCTTCATAGCGTATTTCCGAACACCGGCAGCCACGTGGAGAGTATCAGCACCGTCGGCGCGCAGAACACAAGGCTGTCGAATCTGTCCAGCATACCCCCGTGTCCCGGCAGCAGCTTGCCGTAATCTTTAATTCCGTGCAGTCTTTTGATGTACGAAAAGGTTAAATCGCCAAATTCCGCCGCCGCCGCGCCCGCTATCCCCACAACGGCAAGGGAGGCTATCGACACGCCCGTTCCCGCTATTGCGGCGGCAATCGCGCCGTATGCCATCACTGCCGCCGTGCCGATAAAAATCCCTCCGATGCAGCCCTCCGCGGTTTTATTCGGGGAAATGCGCGGAAACACCTTGTGCTTCCCGAAAAATATCCCGGTGAAATACGCCCCGGCGTCCGTTAGAAACACAGAGGCAAGCGGCAACAGCACAAGCAGCCGTCCGTGCTGCGCCGAGCGCAGCCACGTCATAGATGCGAGAAAAATCGGCAGTATAAAAAGGGCAACGCCCTGATCGCCCGCAAGCCCCACGCCGAAAATTTTCATCCCCCGTTTCCCGGGACGCCTTTCGTAGCCGCTCATCTCCACAGCGAACAGCACAGTGAGCAGCAGGAACAGAAAAAGCATCGCCCAAATATCGCGCAGCGATACCGCGTTGTCCGGGAACACGATGGCGAACCACCCCGAGGTGGCGGCTAACAGCACCCGCACGCCGACGCTTTTCGGTATGCCCATCGCGCCCGACAGCTCCCACGCCGACACCGCAACGATTATCGCGATAATTATCGCCGTGACGAACGACGGCGTAAGCACCAGCGCCGCCACAAGCAGCGGCACAGCGGCGATGCCCGTGATAATTCTTACCCTCACAGAACACCTCCGAACCGCCGCTCCCGGCTATTGTATGCTTTTATCGCCTTGTCCAATTCGCGCGGCGTGAAGTCCGGCCACAGGGTATCCGTGAAATACAGCTCCGAATACGCCGCCTGCCACAGCAGAAAGTTCGATACGCGCATCTCCCCTCCGGGGCGAATAACCAAATCGGGATCCGGTATGCCCGCGGAATACATAAATCCCCCGAAGCTCTCCTCCGTCAGCTCCGCGCCGTCGTCCGCGCGCTCGCGCCACAGGCGCGCCGCCCTGATTATCTCATCGCGTCCGCCGTAATTCACGCAGATGTTCACCTGAACGCCGTCAAACCGCGCGGAAATTTCCTCTGTGTCGTGTATGAGCGCGCGCAGACCGTCCGAAAGCGCGGATAAATCCCCGAAAAATTTCAGCTTCACGCGGTCGCGCTCCATTTTATCCGTTGCCTCTTTCAGATAACGCTCCAGCAGCTCCATAATCGCGCCCACCTCGTCGGGCGGACGCTTCCAATTCTCTGTGGAAAAGGCGTACACCGTGAGATACCGCACACCGATTTCCTTGCAATATGTCGCCACGCGCCGGAATGTCTCCGCCCCCGCGGCGTGTCCCGCGGAGCGCGGCAAGCCGCGCCGCGCCGCCCAGCGTCCGTTGCCGTCCATTATGAGCGCGATGTGACTCGGTATTTCATATGCTCCGTCTGTCTGCGGCGCGTCCTGTTTTTTTCTTTTGAAGGGGCTAAATTTCAAGCAGCTCTTTTTCCTTTTTTGCCTGCGCGGCTTCAATTTCCTTAATGTAATTGTCCGTCAGCTTTTGAATATCGCGCTCGGCGTCTTTCAAATCGTCTTCGGTGATTTCTGATTTTTTCTTTTGCGCCTTAAAGTTCTCAACCGCGTCGCGCCGTATATTGCGAACAGCGACCTTGGCTTCCTCCGCATACTTCGCCACAAGCTTGGATAATTCGCGGCGGCGATCCTCTGTCAACTGCGGGAAGGCAAGACGCAGCACCTTGCCATCGTTCACCGGATTTATCCCCAGCTCGGAAGCTTGAATCGCTTTTTCGATGTTTTTCAAGCAGCCAGCGTCCCACGGCGAGATGACAAGTGTGCGCGGATCCGGCGAGGTTATGGACGCAATCTGCGCTATCGGCGTCGCCTCTCCGTAATAATCGACGCGCAGCTGATCCAGCACCGCGGCGTTTGCGCGCCCCGCGCGCACGGTGGCAAATTCGCCCCCCAGCGCCGAGAGCGTCTTTTTCATTTTCGATTCGTAAATCTCATAATCTTCTGACATTATCGTTCTTTCCTTTCGTTTTTCGCAAATTTGCCGGTCTGTTTTTATCCGACAAGCGTTCCGATTCGTTCGCCCATCACAACGCGCAGGATGTTCTCCGGCTTTCGCAGCGAGAACACAATCAGCGGAATTTTGTTATCCATCGAGAGGCTTGTCGCCGTCGAGTCCATAACCTCCAGCCGCTGCCGCAGCACGTCGTCATAGCTGATGGTGTCATACTTCACGGCGTCTGAATACTTTTTCGGATCGGCGGAATATACCCCGTCCTCGTTTTTCGCAAGCAGCACCGCGTCCGCGCCAAGCTCCGCCGCGCGCAGCGCCGCCGCCGTGTCCGTGGAGAAATACGGATTGCCCGTACCGCAGCCGAAAATGACAACCCTGCCGTTTTTGAGATGCTTGTCCGCCTTCAACCGTATATACGGCTCCGCTACGGCTCTAATCTCCAGCGCGGTCTGTACGCGCACGGGTACGCCCAGCTGCTCCAGCACGTCCGCCACGGCAAGGGAGTTCATCACCGTTGCCATCATTCCCATATGGTCGGCGCGCGTGCGTTCCATCTTGCCCGCGCCGTCCACCGCGCCGCGCCAAAAGTTCCCTCCGCCGACTACAATTCCGATCTCCACTCCGCGCTCGGCGCATTGCTTGATTACGCCGCACACATCGCGTATCACCGCAAAATCCAGTCCAAACCGTCCTTCTCCCGCCAGCGCCTCTCCCGAGAGCTTAATAAGCACCCGTTTATACGCCGGTGAATCCCCCTGTCTCGCGTCCATAAAAATCAGTCCTTTCGCATATTTTAGAGCGCTCTTACGCGCTTTCTATCATTCCGTAATCGCCACCGCGCCGCTTGTACACGACGGAAAAGGTGTCGCTGTTGCTTTGATTTTTGAACACGAAGAAGGTATGCCCCAGCAGATTCATCTGCAGCACAGCCTCCTCGGGCGTCATGGGCTTTAAGGGGAAGGACTTCACGCGGACAATGTTAAATTCCGGCTCAGCCTCGTCCTCATCGTTCTCCACCGTCACGGTGGGCGCCGCCTCGCGCTCAAACGCGCCGTCGCGCAGACGCTTCGCTAGACGTGTTTTGTGCTTTCGTATCTGGCGCTCTACCGACGCCACGGCGGAATCAATTGATGCTCGCATATCGCCTGTCGCTTCAGTTACGCGCAGCACCAGCCCGCGATTACTCACCGTAAGCTCTGTGATGTGCCGTCCGCGCTCCGCGGAGAACATAACCGACGCCTCGGACTCGTCGCTGAAAAATCTGTCGAGCTTCGATATTTTCTTTTCTGCGTACTCCCTGATTTCCGGCGCCACGTGCAGCTTCCGTTCGTTGATGATGAATTTCATTGCTGTTTCCTCCTCAAAATGGCGTGTCCGCCTTAATAATATGCCCGCGCGCTGCTTGTAAAATAATCGCCGGGCGCAAGCGCGATATATCCGCGTCCGCGACATTCCACCGCTGTCATCAGCGCTGTATGGCGCCCCCCCAGTCCTCCGGCGCCGGGTCCGCGGCTGTTCAGCCGCGCAAGAATGCGCCGCTCGGAGGCTGCCGTCACGGCGTCCGTCGCGTGTCTGTCCGCCGGACGGAACAACGCGCGCCGCGCCAGCTCAAGCGCCTCATCCTCGTTGGAGGCTACGCCAATGCCGAGAACAATCGGTGCAAGCGGCGAAATATCCAGCCCCAGCGCCGTGTCTGTTATAAGCTCATCAAAGCCCGCTTCGCCGGGAACGGCGTCACCGGTGATTACCGCCTCGCGCTCTGACACGCGCTCCGGAACAATACCGATGAGCAATTCTTTTTTTGCGTCATCCGCAAGCTCAAGCTCATAAAGCCCGGTTTTTTCGCTGCCGTGCAGCGGCTCGGCGCGATGCGCGCACTCATTGAAGCGCTCTATTAAACCACGCAGAAACTCCCCCGCCTGCGGCTCGCTCTCGCCCTCAAAGGCGCACTCGATGAGTATCGCAAGCTCCGGCGGCAGAATGTCCGCCGCCCGCCGCGCCAGCTTTTCCCGCAGTACGATTTTTTCGGGCATTCGCCCTCCACCTCCCCGTCATCGGGTTTACGCGTCCATTTTAACATCTTCGCGCGATATAGGCAATGACTTTTTTGTGAAATTGTCATCGTTCAGTGATAAAGTCAGGTTGTAAAGCGTTAAGGGAAGTGGAACGGTATTTTTCCCTGACGTTTATTTTTATTCGCCAAAGCATCGGCGTGCATACGGACAAAGCGCCGCTGAATACACTTTTATCGCGGTATGCCGCAATTAAAA
>JAIRRO010000056.1 GCA_031255955.1 Oscillospiraceae bacterium | reverse complement strand
CAGCAACGACAAAATAATTGAAGCGAATTGGCGAAAATGTGTTGCGTTTGTATCCGCATTGGGGTATAATAATCGCGAGGTGATTTACTATGGCTAAAACTGCCGATTTGCACATCCGCATTGACCCTGAAACAAAGATGGATGCTGAAAATCTGTTCTCCATTTTTGGTATCACGGTTACGGACGCGGTGAATATGTTTCTGCGGCAAGCCATTCTTGTGGGTGGTCTGCCCTTTGAATTGAAACAGCCGCGCTATAACGCCGAAACCGAAGCGGCGATACAGGAAGCCCGCGACATTCGGGCGGGGAAAATCAAGACAAAGGTTTACCGTAGTGTTGCGGAAATGAACGCCGATATTGACGCGGACGAGGAGTAGAGGGAAAATTTGATACTCACCGCCATCCGCACCGGCTCCCATTCAGACTTGTTCTAAAATCCGTGCGGCGTTGACATTCCCCTCCCCGGTATGGTATGATAGCCTCGGGAGGGGAACTGCTGCAGTGGCGAACCGTGATACTTTTTCGGGCTATCACCCGATTGTGAATTTTGCTTATTTCGTGCTTGTGATCGCGTTTTCGACGCTGTTCACCAATCCCGTGTGCCTTTTTTCCTCGCTTGTGTGCGCGTTTACATATTCGGTCTATTTAAATGGCGGAAAAGCCCTGCGCTTCAACCTTTTATATCTGCTGCCGATGCTTATTTTCGCGGCGCTGCTGAATCCCGCGTTTAATCATCAGGGCGCCACCATTTTGACGTATCTGCCGAGCGGCAATCCCTTAACGCTTGAATCCATCGCCTATGGCGCGGCGGCGGCGGCGATTCTTGTCACGGTGGTTTTGTGGTTTTCCTGCTTTAATGAGGTTATTACCTCGGATAAAATCGTTTATCTGTTCGGACGGGTTATTCCGGCGCTGTCTCTTGTTTTGTCTATGTCCCTGCGGTTTGTTCCCCGATTTCGCGCGCAGCTAAAGGTGATTTCAAACGCGCAGCGCTGCGTCGGGCGGGATGCTTCCAACGGGAATATTCTGCGAAGGGCGCGGCACGGCATCAGGATTTTATCAATTATGGTGACGTGGGCGCTGGAAAACGCCATCGAGACGGCGGACAGCATGAAAAGCCGCGGTTATGGCTTGCCGGGGCGCACGGCGTTTTCAATCTATCGTTTTGATAAGCGCGACGCGCTGGCGCTGGCTTACATTTTGCTCTGCGGGGCAGCGATTATAATCGGCAGCGCGGCGGGCGCGTTTTATTTTCGTTACTTCCCGACGATAAAGGGCGCGGAGCTGCTGTCCCCGCCGCGTATCGCGATGCAGCTTGTTTATTTTGCGCTCGGCGCGACACCCGTAATTTTGAATGTGAAAGAAGATCGTAAATGGAAAGCTATCGCGTCGAAGGGCTGACGTTCACATATCCGGAGCGCGCGGAGCCTGCCCTGCGCGATGTTTCGCTCACTGTTGAAAGCGGTGAGTTCATAACGCTGTGCGGTCCCTCCGGCTGCGGCAAGACGACGCTGTTGCGCCAGCTGAAGCCCGCCCTGACACCGCACGGCACAAGAAGCGGGAGAGTCCTTTTTGAGGGCGCGGAGCTGTCCGCCTTGGGTCATCGCGAGCAGAGCGCCAAAATCGGCTTTGTGATGCAAGCCCCGGAGAATCAAATTGTCACTGATAAGGTGTGGCACGAGCTGGCGTTCGGGCTTGAGAGCTTGGGGCTGGATACGCCGACGATACGGCGGCGCGTGGCTGAAATGGCGTCATTTTTCGGTATTCAGACGTGGTTTTATAAAAACGTGTCCGAGCTGTCCGGCGGGCAGAAGCAGCTGCTTAATTTGGCGTCCGTGATGGCGCTGCAGCCCTCTGTTTTGATTCTTGACGAGCCGACAAGCCAGCTTGACCCCATCGCGGCGTCGGAATTTCTTGCGACAGTCGGCAAGATAAACCGCGAGCTTGGCATCACGGTGCTGTTGACAGAGCATAGGCTGGAGGATGTGTTCCCCCTTTCCGACCGCGCCGTGGTAATGGACGGCGGCAATATTATCGCGGACGCCGCCCCGCGCGAAGCGGGACTTGCCCTGCGCGAGCGCGGACACGGGATGTTTCTGGCTATGCCGACGGCTATGCGCGTATGGGCAGCCTGCGATAACGGCGCAAACACCGCGTGTCCGGTCACGGTGCGCGACGGCGCGAGGTGGCTTGAAAAAATGCCTATTGCGCAGCGCGACGTCTCAGATTCCGACGCGACGGCTGAGACAGCAGCCTCCCGGCGAGCCGGACAGGCTCCCGCTGTCCGCGTTGATGAGGTGTGGTTCAAATATGAAAAGGATGCGCCGGACATCGTGCGCGGGCTGTCGCTTGAGGCATTCCCCGGGGAGCTTTTCGCGATACTCGGCGGCAACGGCGCGGGCAAAACAACGGCGCTTTCGCTTATGGCGCGCCTTAACACGCCGTACAGGGGGCGGCTGTTTATGGGCGGGCGCGAGCTTGATAAAATCCCGGAGCTGTTTGATGGATTGCTGGGTGTTCTGCCGCAAAATCCACAGTCGATATTCGTAAAAAAGACGGTGCGTGAGGATTTGCTTGAAATCCTTTCGGAGCGAAAGCTGCCCAAGGCAGAAAAGCAGGAGCGCATGAGCCGTATGGCGTCGCTCTGTCGCCTTGACGGACTGCTGGACGCGCACCCCTATGACCTCTCCGGCGGAGAGCAGCAGCGCGCCGCGCTTGCCAAGGTTTTGCTGTTGCGCCCTTCGATTTTACTGCTGGACGAGCCGACAAAAGGGCTTGACGCGGAGTTTAAGCAGATTTTTGCCGGTATATTAAAAAAGCTGACGGCTGCCGGGGTTTGTATCATTATGGTCAGCCACGATGTGGAGTTTTGCGCGGAGTACGCCGACCGCTGCGCACTGTTTTTCGACGGGAGCATAGTGTCGGAGGGTTCCCCGCGCGAATTTTTCAGCGGCAACAGCTTTTATACCTCCAGCGCCAACAGAATGGCGCGCCGCGTTCTGCCGGAGGCTGTCACCGCGCGCGATATAATTTCGGCGCTCGGCGGACGTCTGCCCGGCGGTATTTCCGGCGGCGATTCGGACGCGCCCGATGACGCGGGGCACAATATCGGATATGAAATCGCTCCGGCGGCGGACTCAATTTCGCAAAACGCACCGCCGACGCGGCGGCTCTCGCGCCGCAGAAAGCTCCTTGCCGCCGTGTTCGCCGCCGTCGCGCTTGCCGCGCTGGTTCTCGCCGTGCTGAATTTCGATGGATTTCGGGCATTCATCTCCGGCGGGGATACAGCCGTCTCCGCCGCGCAGGAGCGTGATGAGGTACAAAAATATGTGTTGATTATGCTGGGACTTGCCGCGGGCGCGTCCGGCGTCGCCTTCTCGCTCTCGCCCGACCGTCCCAAAATCGGCGATGTGAGCGCTGTGCCTGTTCGCCGCCGCCTCTCAAAGCGCACACTTGCCGCCGCCGCAATGATTTTGCTGCTGATACCAATGACTATTTTTATCGGCTTCTATTATCTCGGCGACCGCAAATATTATTTCATCTCGATGCTGATAATTCTTGAAACAATGCTGCCGTTTGCGCTGGTTTTTGAGCATCGAAAGCCGCAGGCGCGCGAGCTGGTGATAATCGCCGCGCTGTGCGCCATCGCCATATCCGGACGCGCCGCGTTTTTTATGCTGCCGCAATTTAAGCCTGTTGTGGCGCTTGTCATCATCTCCGGCGTAGCGTTCGGCGGAGAATCTGGCTTTCTTGTCGGAGCGCTGACGGGCTTTGTCAGTAATATGTTTTTCGGTCAGGGACCGTGGACGCCGTGGCAGATGTTCGCGCTTGGAATCATCGGTTTTCTGGCGGATGTGCTGTTTCGGCGCGGACTTCTGCGCCGCACACCCGTCTCTCTCGCCGTGTTCGGCGCCGTTGCAACCTTCGTGATTTACGGCGGGATAATGAACGCCGCAATGGTGCTGATTTATCAGCCCTCCCCGACGCGGGCGATGTTCATCGCCGCCTATCTGCAGGGCATCCCGTTTGACCTTGTCCACGCGGCGGCAACCGTGACCTTCCTGCTCATCATCTCACGCGCGATGCTGGAAAAACTCGACCGGATAAAGGTTAAATACGGGTTGGTGGAATGATGTGTGTGATACGAGCCTTACATTCATCTCGCCGCAAAATAACACTTGACGCGCGGGCGTCGCGGGCATATAATCCATAACAACGGCGGTTGCCGACGTTCCGCTTGTGGAAAATTCACAATGTCCCGACGCGAAGCGCGCGATGCAAGAAGCATATGACGCAAGAAGCATACGATGCGCGAAACACGCGACGCGCGACGCTGTGATGCGCGGTACGACACACGGCGCGGCGAATAAACGGCGCTGTGTGAGCGCGGCGGCAGCAACCGATATTTGAAACGGGAGTGATAGCAGCCTATGGAAACCACACGAGCGGGAGCATCCCTGAAATCCGCCGGAGAACAGGCGGCGGCAGCGCTTGCCGCCATGCCGCGGCGACCCGAGGTCATCCGATGTCCCATATGCAAGCGGCAATGCCTGAGCTTTGAGGAGCTTTCGGAGCATTACGCCGCAGAGCATCCGGACAGTGTCGCCCCGACGGCGGTGACGCTGAACGTAAATGGTCTTAACTGCAGCCTGATAATCGAGCCGCATTTGACGCTGAAACAGGTGCTGCAGCTGCATCTCGGGCTTACAGGCGCAAAGGAGATGTGCGACAGGGGCGCGTGCGGCTCCTGCACCGTCATTATGGACGGCAACCCGGCGCTGTCGTGCAACATTCTTGCCTCTGAATGTGAAGGCAGAAGCATCGAAACCATCGAAATGGTAGCGGTTATGCCGAAATGGCGACCGCTGATTGACGAGTATTGCAAATGGGACGCTATGCAATGCGGCTATTGCACGCCCGGCTATCTTATGGCGGCGAAGGCGCTGTTGGATCGCAATCCGAGCCCCACGGAATACGAAATCCGCGAGGCGCTGAGCGGAAACATCTGCATATGCGGCACCCAGCCGCGCCATTCCCAAGCGATACTTGAGGCTGTCAGCCGTATGGCGAAGGGAGAGACGATAAATGCCTGATTTAATTGGCGCTAATGGACAACGCGAGGATTTTCGCGTCGTCGGAAAGCCGAATATCCCCGGACTTACATCCTATGCCATGGCGACGGGCGTCGCCAAATACGGCGCTGATTTCGCCGTGCCGGGTATGCTGTTTGCTAAAATTCTGCGCAGTCCCTATGCCCACGCAAGGGTGGTTAAAATAGACGCCGCCGACGCGCTGGCTATTCCGGGCGTCACGGATGTGGTGCTGTGGGATGACCCGATTTGGAGCGAGATTGAATTTAATCCGATTGGCGGGCGGCGTCCGTCATATCTGCCAAGCGAGGCGCACCAAGAGGGCGCGGAGGTGGGCGCTGTCGTCGTCGCGGAAAGCGAGGCGCTGTGCGACGAGGCGCTTGAAGCCCTAAAAATTGAATGGGAGGTGCTGCCTTTCATAATCGACCTGAAAAAAGGGCTGAGCTCCGAGGTTCCGCCGATACGCGGACCGGAGTGGGACGAATCCGGCACTTACGCCCCGCCCTCCGTCACGTCGGACGGACACACGTGGATGGCTGTGCATTATCCGGACGATCCGCCCAAGGCGGGCAATGTCAGCGTCACGACAAAATCAGAGGGCGATTTGGACGCCGGTTGGGCGCAGGCGGATATGATATTGGAATACAATGTTAATCTGCACGATGTGGTGTCCCTGTTGCCCAATCCGCAAGCCTCTGTCGCGTGGTGGACGGACAATATGTACAAGCCGGGCAAAACCCTTCGCATAGAGGGCGCGGTCGGGCGGCGCGGCGCCATCGCGACGATGTATCGTCTGCCGGACGACAACGTGATTCAAGAGGGCGTGTTTCAAGGCGGCAAATACTGCGACTGGGGACTGCGTATGGCGCAGGAGATTACGCCGTTGTTAGCCCGCCGAACAGGTCGCCCCGTCCGCTGTTGCAACACGCGGGAAGAAAATTTTGATTTGTGCGTTAATATCCGCCTTGCAAGCGTGAAGCTCGGCGTCACAAGCGAAGGACTCATCACAGCCGTAGAGGACGACAGCATCATCGACCACGGCACCCCCAATTCCTCAGAGATGACCACATACGACAGGGATTGGAACGGCTATTACACGCTGAAATGCGAAAATATCCGCCAGATTTATTCCATCGTGGATTCCAACCGCGGCTTTATGCACACCTGCGGGCAGTTTGTTCCGTATAGCTGGGATATGCTAACCATCGGCATTTATCTCATCGCGGAACGGCTGGGACGCGACCCCGTGGACATCGCGCGGCTTAATCTGCACGGTCCCGATTCGCAAAAGGACACAAGACTTGTTCCGAGCTTTGAGGCGTGCGTTGAGGAAGGGCAGCGGCTGATGAATTGGGACTGGCACCCCGCCGGGGGGCGCCGTCTGCCCGACGGCAGACTGCACGGCGCAAGCTTCCGGTATCAAATGTGTCCGCGTCACTCGTTCTTAAAATATTTCACTAAGCTGGAATACCGTGGCGGCGTCGTGCATTTCCCGACGCAAGGTCCCATCGCCGGGTGGTTCGGCACAGAGTGCTTCACGATGATAGCCGCTGAAGAGCTTGGCATAGATTTTGAGGATATCTGCGTGGACTACGATTATCGCGCGGAGCATACGGACGAAGCCGGAGGCTCGGACGGCGTCACCGGTCACGGCTGGGTGGTAAAGGAATGTGCCAATATTCTAAAGAAAAAGATTCTTGAAGCCGCCGCGCGCGAGGCGCAGGAGACCACAAGCCGCTTCGGACCGATGGAATTTCCCAAGCCACCCAGCCCGCTGACTGGCTACACCGCCGAGGAGCTGGACATTATGGACGGGCGCGTGTTTGTCAAAGCCGACCCCGAAAAATTTGTCCCGTTCGCGCAGGCGACAGCCGAAACGATAACGGCGGATTACGGCGGGCACTCCCCCAAATCCGCGTGGGCAACGGGCTTCGGCAGGAAGCTTGATACAATGAACACCTCGTGGTGCGAGGTCGCCGTGGACGAGGAAACGGGAGAGGTTGAAATTCTGAAATATCTCGTCGTCGCGGACGTGGGCAAGGTGATACGCCGCACCTCGTTAGAGAGTCAAATAGATCAGGTTGTGTTTTTCTCACAGGGCTGCCAGCTGATGGAGGAATACATACTTGACCCCGAAACAGGCGTAAAGCTGAACGGCAATATGTTAGATTACCGGCGACCGACAACGCTGGATGTTCCGGTTGTGGACAAAGAAATATTAGAGCTGCGCTCCGGCGACGGCGCTTACGGCGCGTCGGGCATCGCGCACAATCTGGCGAATTCACATCTCATCGTCACGGCTATCCACAACGCCGTCGGCGTATGGGTAGACCCGCCGGCGACGCCGGACCGCGTATTAAAGGCGCTCGGCAAATGCGAACGGGAGGGCGGAAATCAATGAGACCATTTAATCACATAAACGCGGCGTCGATAGCCGAAGCCGGGGAAGCCCTGAAAAAAGGCGGTGCCGTAGCCGTCGCGGGCGGCGGGGATCTGCTCGGCGCGTTAAAGGATAACATTTTCCCCGAATATCCCCGCACGGTCGTAAATCTTAAAAGCATACCCGGATTGAATTATATAAAATTTGAGGACGGCGCGCTAAAACTCGGCGCGTTGACCACGCTTGCCGACATTGCACGCAGCCCGATAGTTGGGGAGCATGCCCCCGCGCTGGCGGCGGCTGCGAAAAGCGCCTCATCCCCCGCCCTGCGCGAGACGACAACGATAGGCGGGAACCTGTGTCAGCTGCCGCGCTGCTGGTATTTCCGCAAGCTGAACAACAGATTTGACTGCGCCCGCAAGGGCGGCGAGCGCTGCTTCGCGCTCACCGGAGATAACAGATATCACTCCGTTTTCGGCGGCGCCGGATTTGAAGCCCCCGGCGGGCAGCGCGCGTGCGTCGCGGTGAATCAAGGCGAGCTTGCCCCCGTTCTCATCGCTATGGCGGCGCGCCTGAAAACGACAACGCGTGAAATAGAAGCGTTCAATTTCTTTGATGTCGGTGTGCTGTCCTCCACCGTGCTTGAAGCCGGAGAGCTGCTGACAGAGATAGAAATTCCGCCCCTCGGCTTCGCCGAAACGTGCCGTTATCGCCGCTTCGCCTTCCGCAAGAGCATAGATTTCCCCATCATCAACCTTTCAATTGCGCGGGGCGGCGAGAACCCGAATAGCCCCGGCAAGCCGCGCTGGCACATCTGCATAGGCGGCGTCGCGCCCACCCCGCACATTGCGAAGGCGGCGGAGGAGCTATTAAACGTCAACGCGCCGTCGGCAGCGGATTTAACGCCGGAGCTGGCGCAGGCGGCGGGCGTCGCCGCGACGGAGGGCGCGCGGGCGTTTGAATCCAATGCCTACAAGCTGCAGCTTATAAAAACCCTAATCAAGCGCGAGCTTTTGGCGATGAGCGCGCCGCCCGCGGATTAAAAGCACGGCGACAGCGGCTGCCGTCACAAGCGAAATAAGCTCCGCGATCCTGTATGATATCGGCGCTGTATATCGCACGGTCGCCGTGCCGCCGCCCGGCGGCAGCGGGACGCGTACAACGCCGTTAGATCCCGGCGCCGCGCGCGCCGGGGCGATACTGCCGCCGCCCTCATCGGTGATCACCGCCGTATATCCCGGATAATAGTACAGCGGCAGCTCCGCGAAAGCGCCGTCTGATGCGTTGCTATATGAAAACCTTATATTCGTAAAGCTGCGGGAGAGGCTGCTTATCTCCGCGCCGACAGCGCGGACGGCGGGACCGCGATAGCGCAGCTCGTCAAGCGACGTGCCGTAACGCAGATATTCCTGCCCGCCGACGGCATACGTCACAAGGTGCGAATACCTCTGCGGCAGAACAGCCGTCCGCTCGGAATCCTGCGAATAATTGTCTATATACGGGGAGCCTGCGAGAAACACGCCGAGGGCGCACAGCGTCAGCGCGGCGCGCCGCCTTGCGGCGGGCATATCGCGCGTAAAGAGTCCGACGGCGGCGGTCAGCACAAGCGTCAGCCCCACGGAGGCAACGCCGAAATACCGCCACGGGAACTGCGCAAGGGCAAGCAGATCCCGCAGAACGGGAATCGCCGCCACGGTTCGCCACGGAAAAAGAACGGACGCGAGAAACAGCGCCGCAATGGATAAATACAGCCCGCCGCCGCCGATTATATCCTCCCGCCGTCGAATCGTCGGCGACGATGATTTTTGCCCGGCGCGGTCGGTGACGCGCTTGAATATGAACGCCAGCGCCCCTATCCCGAAAATCCCGCCGACGGAAAGCGGCATCGCCGTATACGGCTCCGACACATCGCCGGACAGCCCCGAAGGCTTGATGAACGTGGCGAACATCTCAGCGGGATACACCGCGTGACCGGAAATGTCACGATTGGCGTTTACGGCGTTAATATCGGAAGCGCCGATACTGAGCATCGGTATAAGAATCCACATATTCAGCAGCAGCGTGACGGCGGCGGCGGAAAGCAGCGCCATAAGCCGCCGTGTTTCCACAAGGCGGCGGATATTCACAACAGCGAACACCGCCGCTGAGACAAGCGCGATGCTTGTACTGATGACGTGGCTGTTAAGAAGCCCCGTAAAGCCGAGCGTCATCCACCCCGCCCCGCGCCGCTCGTCGCCGAAAAAAGTCTCATACACCCCAAGCGCCGCGGCGGGCAGGAACGCCATCGCCAAAAGCTCTCCAACGGCGGCGCGCGTGAAAATGCAAATCAATCGGTAAAGACACAGCGTATACGCCGCCGCCGCGAATATACCCAGGTCGCGTCGCCCGAAAAACCGCCGGAAGCACACCGAGGACACGGCGGCGGTAGCCAGCCCCACGGCGAAAATGAAAATTTGATACGATGTCGTAAGCGACACGCGCAGCAGCCGCAGCGCCGCCGGAAAATACAGAAACAGCGGCGGGTACATAATGGGGTCGGCATAGCCATAGCCGCTGATAAACGCGGGGTTTATCCGCACGGGCAGCTGCCCGGATAAAAGCCCCTCATAAATCCCCTCTATGCGCGTCAGATGAAAATAAATATCGTGTCCGTAGGACAGCGAAAGCCGCGAAATCGGCGCGGCTGACACGGCGGCGGCAAGCACGCAGCAGACGATGGCGGCAGCCTCTCCATACTCCCCGCCTCGCAGCTTATATCCGCGCCGCGAGAGATAAAACGCCGCCGCTGCCACGCATATCACCGTAAGCGCCGCCAGCGCGGCAGCGTCTGAAAACACCCTGTTTTCGCCCGATATGCCGTCCACGCGCAAATCGTCGTAATAATCGTAATTGAAATGCTCGCCGGAATCGTCGCGGCGAGTAACGCGTAAACTTGCGCCGCGAATGACGTATTTCGAGTTGATTTCAAGCCTTGTTCTTCCCGCGCCGTCATATATCGGTGTAGATATCGGTACAGTGGCGAATACGCGCCCCGGGGAATTGTCATCGCCCGCGTAGTCCGGACTGAACAGCTCAAAGCTATACTCCCCCGACCACACCTGCGCGTCAAGAAAGACCTCATAACGCCCCGGCGGGAGGTCTATGCGCGGCGTCTCGACGACCACCCCGTCATAGCCGACGCGTGAAAGTGATTCGGCGCCATATGAAAAGCTGACGTAATCATAAGGCTTTGCCGCGAGATACACACAACTCCCGGAGACAATCGCCACCGCAATGGCAATGCTCCACAGTCGCCGCGCGCTTGTGAGCGCATTAGTGAGCGCGCTTTTTGGAATGTTATTCTGCAGCATTGACGCACCTATCCCAGCAGACTGCCGAAGCCGAAGGTGATGCCCGTCACCAGCGCCCCCGCAATCAATACACCGGCGGTAATCGCCGGCAACGCCGTCCTCAGCCTGATATCAAACACAGCGGCAAGCAGCGAGCCTGTCCACGCGCCGGTGCCCGGCAAGGGAATCGCGACGAACAGCATAAGCCCAAGGACGATGCCGCGATTCAATGCCGTCCTGTTTTTTTCCGCCTTGCGCTCTAACATCTCCGCGAACCTGCCGAGCCGCGCGCTCTTTTTCTTCATCCACGCAAACACGCGCCGCGCGAATATAATCACGAACGGCACGGGCAGCAAATTCCCCGCAACGGCTATTATTGCCGCCGAAAGGTGCGATAATTCGCCGACCTCTACGCCGTATGGTATCGCAAAACGTAGCTCCAGCACCGGCGCCATGGCGATTAAAAACGTGATAAGCGCGTGTGAAAACAGACTCATTTCCCCGTTTTATCTCCCCGCAGCTGTATAATTTCGTCGCGGAGCATTGCGGCAAGCTCAAACTCCAGCATTTTGGACGCCTTTTGCATCTTCCGCTCAAGCTGCCGAATTTCCTCCGCCCGCTCCCGCTCTGTCATAACTGCGCCGCCGCGTTTTTTCGGGAGGACGCCGCGCTCGTCCTTTGAAATTTCGAGCAGCTCGCGGACGCTTTTCACCACCGTTTCGGGTACGATGCCGCGCTCCTCGTTATAAAGCTGCTGCTTTTCGCGCCGCCGCTCCGTTTCGTCGATGGCGGCTTTCATGCTGCGCGTTATCGTGTCGGCGTACATTACAATCGTTCCCGCGACGTTGCGCGCCGCCCTGCCGATGGTTTGAATCAGGGATGTTTCGCTGCGCAAAAACCCTTCCTTATCCGCGTCAAGTATCGCGACAAGGGACACCTCCGGCAGGTCAAGCCCCTCGCGCAGCAGGTTGATTCCGACAAGCGCGTCAAACTCACCCAGCCGCAGTGACCGAATGATTTCCATACGCTCCATCGTCGTGATGTCGTGGTGCATATATCGCGCGCGCAGCCCGGAGCCGGTGAGATACCCGGTGAGGTCCTCCGCCATTTTCTTTGTCAGGGTGGTGATAAGCGCACGCTCGCCGCGCTTGGAACGGGCGTTTATCTCGTCAATTAAATCGTCGATTTGCCCCTCGGTCGGGCGGACTGATATAACGGGGTCAAGCAGCCCCGTGGGGCGAATTATCTGCTCTGCTATCTGCGCGGAGCGCGAGCGCTCATACTCGCCCGGCGTCGCGGACACATATACAACCTGCTTCACGCGTTCGGTGAATTCCGGGAAATTCAATGGTCTGTTATCAAACGCCGACGGCAGGCGAAAGCCGTATTTCACAAGGCTTTCCTTGCGCGCGCGGTCGCCCGCGTACATCGCGCGTACCTGCGGCAGGGTTTGGTGGCTTTCGTCGATGAACATCAAAAAATCCTTGGGGAAATAGTCCAGCAGCGTCATCGGCGCGGAGCCGGGCTCGCGCCCCGATATAATGCGGGAATAGTTCTCTATGCCGGAGCAATAACCCAGCTCGCGCATCATCTCGATGTCATACATCGTCCGCTGATGAATCCGCTGCGCCTCTATCAGCTTGTTTTCGCTCTCGAAATACTCCACGCGCTCGCGACATTCCTCCGTAATTTCATGTACGGCGCGCTCCATTTTTTCATCCGTTGTGACGTAGTGCGACGCCGGATAAATCGCCGCGTGCGACAAAACGCGCACGGGCGTACCGGTGACTATGTTAATTTCCGAAAGGCGGTCTAAATCGTCGCCGAAAAACTCCGCGCGAATGGCGTGGTCGCGCGCGTAAGCCGGAAAAATCTCCACGGTATCCCCGCGCACACGGAATTTATTCCGCTCAAATGCGACGTCGTTGCGCTCATATCGAATTTCCACCAGCTTCCGCAGCAGCCAATCGCGCCCGCGCCCGGGTCCCGGACGCAGAGAAATCACCATATTGGAATAGTCAATCGGGTCACCCAACCCGTAAATGCAGGACACGGAGGAGACGACAAGCACATCCCGCCGCTCAAAAAGGCTGGAGGTCGCCGAGTGCCGCAGCCGCTCAATTTCGTCGTTTATCGCGGAATCCTTTTCGATATATGTGTCCGTGTGGGCGATATACGCCTCCGGCTGATAATAATCGTAATACGACACGAAGAATTCAACGGCGTTTTCCGGAAAGAACTCCTTAAACTCCGCGCACAGCTGCGCGGCAAGCGTCTTGTTGTGCGCCAGCACGATGGTTGGTCTTTGCAGACGCTCTATGACCTTTGCCATCGTATATGTCTTGCCGGAGCCTGTTACACCCAAAAGCGTCTGCTCCTCAAAGCCCAGCTCTATACCGCGCGCAAGAGCGTCGATAGCCTCCGGCTGGTCACCCGCCGGGGTAAAATCCGATACAACACGAAAATCAGGCATTGGGTTGTTCACACGCTCCCTTCGGTAGGCGTATCAGGGCAGCGCCCCGCAACGCCTTTTATGCGTACTGTTTTATGCGTGCTATTGTACCCCAACTGCCGCGCGGGTGTCAACAGGGGGCGGGTGGGCGACGAAAAGGAGCTTGCCAAAGCGGCGTTTTTCTTATACGCTATGAAGCATCTCCTCAACCTCTTTTTTAAGAACAGGCATCTCATTTTTTGCCGTGTCCCAGATATCATCCATACGCAAGGTCTTGTATCCATGTGCTGTCACGTCGCGTAATCCGGCAATGTCTTTCCATGGAATCCGCGGATTTGCCGTCCGCAGCTCAAATGAGAGTAGCTTCACCAATTCTCCAATATTGATCAAAGACATGGCGACAGCGCGTTTTGTTCGTTCGTCTGCCAGAAATGAGTCTATGGAGAAGCCATCAATCAATTGCTCAATCATCACAGCTTCTCCGGCGATGTGAAGCAGCACCGAGCGGTCACGCTCGTTCATAAATCAGCACCTCCTTACCCACCTTGATGTAGGAATCATCCGAAATCGGCGCATGAATTAAATCTACAGGCAAACCAAGCTGCTCTTCCAGACGGTGCTTCAAACCTGACAGTTTGATGAGCGAAATACTCGGCGTCGTGAATTCGACAAGGAAATCAATGTCGCTGCGTTCGGTTTGCGTTCCTTCGGCGTAAGAGCCGAAGCAAGAAAGGCTTTTTATTGGATAATCCTCCGCCAATCGAGCCGCCGCTGTGCGGATGGTATTTAAATCAAGCATTGGGTTGTTCACACGCTCCCTACTGTTTTATGCGTGCCATTGTACCCCAACTGCCGCGCGGGTGTCAACAGGGGCGGGTGGCGAAAATATCGCTTGCAATCGCGGCTGTCTTGGAGTATACTTGCTGTGATAAATTGATGGTTGCACGAGGGAGGATATTAAACTGTGACCGAACAGATAATGAGCGTTGAAGCTCTGCAAACGTATTTAATAACGATGTTCCCGGCGCAGCAAGTGCGAGTACGTAGGCGCGATAGCGTGGTGACGATTGAACCTGCCGGCGAAGAAGCGGACTGCACAATCGCTCTGCGCGGAATGTTCAAGGATTGCCCCGATATGTCCGTAGATAGATTCCTCGAACGCAAGCACGCCGATAAGGAGCTTGATTTATGAGCGAATATGTCCTTGACGCTTGCGCCTTGCTTGCGTTACTGTGTGATGAGGTCGGCGCCGACGTTGTTGCGCGCGCCATAAACGCCGCGAATAGAGGCGAAGTCAATGTTAAATTGCCCGCGCCTCCCCGCAAGGGGAAACCGCACTCCAATCGAGCATAATCCCCTCCGAATTCACATAATTCAAGCCGTTCAATGTGTATTGCAAAAGGCTCAAAGCTCCGCTAGAACGCTCTTATAGAACGCTCTTACGCATCCAACAGCTCCGCGAGAAGCTGCGCGTCGCGGCGGGCAAGCTCGCCTTGGCGGGCTGCCAGCTCCGTGAGCTGCCCGGATAATTCGTCGCGGTGTTCTAATACCTCGCGGATAAGCCCGAGCGTCCGCTCCGCGTCAAATTCCTCCGGTGTGCCGAGGTTCGGCGCGCCAAGCAGCTCAAGATAGGCGCGCAGCTTGGGATCGACGTCGATACCCAAGGCGGGCGTCCCGGCGCGCGCCGCGAAAATCAGAGTGTGCAGCCGCATAGATACGGCAAGGCGCGCCTCGCCGATAAGGGCAAAGTATTCCCTCAGCGTCAGCTCGCGCGGGGGGATGACAGCCCCGTCCGGCAGCTGCGCGGCGACTGCCCGGCTTGCCGCTATATCCCCGGGCGGCTGCATCGGCAAAAACAGAATATCCAATTCCAGCTCGCTTTTTATCATTCCGCACAAGCGCGCCAGCTCGGGGGCAAAGCGCTCGCCCGTGTTCCATTGCCGCACGGAGAACACGGCGAACGGGCGCGAGAGTCCCATGGCGCGCAGCAGCTCCTCACGCTCGGCTTTGTCCGGCAGCTCCGCCGTGAAAACGGGGTCGCTGGTCACTGTGATATCGTCCCGCGTGACGCCCATCGAAAGCAGCTCTTCAAGAGAGCGTTCGTCGCGCAGCGTGACAACGTCGGCTTGCTCCACGGCGGTTTTCACGCGCCGCCTGTTTTTTTCACGCGTTACGGGACCTATGCCGTTGGCATAAATCATCACACGCCGACGCATAGCGCGCGCAAGCGATAAAATCGCCAGATAATACAGCAGCGAGCGCGTGGAGGTATAGTCCTGAAGCAAACTCCCGCCGCCGAACACAAGCGCGTCGCACCGCCGCAGCGCCCCAACTACGCTTACGGGATTAAATCTGCTGACAGCCTTGTAGCCATAGCGCGCCCGCGTTGCGCGCGGGCTTTTGGACAGCACTGTTATCCGCGCGCCCGGCAGGGCGCTTGAAACGCAATCGTGTACCGTTTGCATAATCGCCTCGTCGCCCGCGTTGCCAAAGCCGAAATATCCGCCCATCACAACGCTTTTTCCGTGCGCGGAGGGCAGGCTGTTATATACGCGCTCGCAGTCGTCCGTCATACGGGCGACGGAATATCCCGAGGTCACAAGCTCGCGCCCGAACGCGCCGAGGCGCGCCGATATGGCTGTAAATGTTGGTTTCCCGAAGTCGCTCAGGAAGTCCGCGATGTCAGAAGCCAGCCGCGGCGCCGTTGTTTCACTCTCGCCGCGGCAGGTGAAATTCGTGCGGACGGCAAGCGGCGCGCTTTCGTCGTTTAACAAACCGAGATAGCCCTCTGAGCCCGCGAGTATCACGGGCTTTCCGCAGGCGCAAGCCTCCAACGCGGCGCGGGACACGCCGACGAATAAATCGCTCATGGCTAAAAGCTCGCCGATGTCCGTGCGCGCGCCGGTGAGCGTGACAACCTCGCGCCCGCATTCGGCGTTTGCGATTCCGGCAAGCGCGCGCAGCTCAAGCTCCGCGTCGCCGCCGCCCACGATGACAATCCGCAGCTTGGGGATACGCCCCGCAAGCTCCGTCGCCGACGCTATTAGTCCGCGCACCGTTGCCGTCGGCGCGGAATCCGTTTTATCCAGCCGCGAGACATTGACGACGACGGGCGATGAATCCGGTATGCCAAGCTCTTGCCGAACGCGCCGCCCGGACACCCCGGGCGAAAATGTGTCCGTGTTCACGCCGTTCACCGTGACGGTAATATCACGCTCATCCACGCGATAATTTTTCAACAGATATGTCTTGATATCATCTGAAACGGCAAGCGTTTTTTCGCCCCAGTTGGAAAGCAGCTTCGATAAACCGCGCGCGCGGAACACCCAATGCGCCGTCGTCACAAAACGGAACTTATAAATCGGGCGCAGCAGCCCGCATAAAAACGCCGGGATGCGCGCGTGCGCGTGGACAATATCGAATTTTTCAGCCTTCATCAGAAATGACAGCGCCCCCAAGGCGCTTGCCATATCGCGCGGGCGGCGCGTGTTCAGCGGCGCGATGTAATGCTGCGCCCCGCACTGCGTAACGGCTTCCGCATACACGCCCCCGGCGGATACGACGGTGACGCGATGCCCGCGCCGCGTCAGCTCACGCGTCAGCTCAACCACGTGCGTTTCAGCCCCGCCGATATCAAGGCTCATGGCGGCAATCAGAATCCGGCTCATTCCGCCTCCGGCGATATATCGCTGATAATTCCCGTCACCGCAACGTATTTGGTGATGTATTTTTGTTCTTGGTTTACAAACAAGGCAAAGGTTCGGTCGGCGTAATAGCTGCCGCCGGATACAGAGCAGTCCGCGTGTACCGTGATGTACGCGTCCACCTTGCTTTCTATCTTGCCTATCACATATGTGCCGTCCGCTTTTTGCGAATCTATTATCGCGTCGCGGATTTCGACGCCCGTGATTATACCGGCGGGGACGCCGCTTTCAAGCCAGATATAATCGCCCTCCTGCAGCAGCTCCGCCACCGGCACGCGGATATTCATCGCCGCTATGGTATAGCTGACGGGAACGGTGTTCATCGCGCCGCTGACCTGCTCCACCACGTTGCGCTTCATCACGGCGGCAATCGCAACCGCCAGCACGGCAACGATGACGACAATATCCACTATGCTGACCTTGCCGAACAGCCGTCCGTTTTCATCAATGATTTTCTTCACGCCGCTCACCTCTTTATATCAAGAATTACGCCGGGTCCGGCATAGCCGCGCCCCGTGACGGAAAGGCTCATCCCCGCGCGCGGCACGAAGCCGGAGGCGTTAATTTCGTTGCCCGTGTCCACAGCCTCAAGCGTCACCTCTATCACCGCAACCTCGCGCTCCGGAATCTCCGCCAGAATATAATCCCCCGTCAGGCTGTTTTTGGACGTCGGCATATACGGACCGTATTCCACGGAGACGACAGTGCCGACATATCGCTTTTCCACAACCTCTGTCAGCCTGTCGCCCGCCGCGATAAGCTCCGCCGTTCCGGCGGGCAGATTGAACAGCTCCAGCGTGTAGTTGAGCGTTACGGGCTTGCCCGTGCCGAGAACGGTGCCGTCTCCGGAATCCGTCAGCCGCAGCAGCAGAAAGCCCGCTCCGAGCGCCGCGATGATTATCACAATGTCGAAAAGATTGATGCGTAGCTTGAATTTGCGTTTTTCCGCGTTCATTTGTTGTCCTCCAAATTTTTTGTTTGCAAATCGAATGTCTGCGGGTCTATACCCCCGCCGCCCGCAAGCGCGCGATATATCGTTTCCACCTTCCGCACGGGCGCCTGCGCCGTGAAGCGCTCGGCGTATATCTCCCCGGCGCGGCGGGATATTTGCCCGCGCAGCCGCGCGTCCTCACAAAGTCGCCGTATCGCGTCAGCCAGCGCGTCGGCGTCGCGCCGCGGGACGATGATGCCGTTTTCCCCGTCAAATACAAGGCTTGGATTCCCGCCGAAATCCGAGACAATGGACGGCACGCCGAGGCTCATACCCTCAAGCAGCGCAAGGCTGGACGTCTCTGTGCCGTATGAGGCGTTAAGCTGAATGTCGGCGATGTTCTCCAAGGCGCCGACATCGGACACAAAGCCTGTGAACACGCAGTTATCAAGTCCGCGCGCGCGGACGCTCTCCCGCAGCTCCGCCTCCGCGGAGCCTGTTCCGGCGAAGATGAACCGTAGGGGCAGATCCCCCAGCCGCGCCGCCGCGTCTATCACATATTCATGCCCCTTGTATGTTTCTATCCGCGCTATCAACACGGCGACAAGCTCGCCGTCGGCGACGCCGTATTGCGCCCGGACGGCGGCGATTTCGGCATCGGTGAGGCGCGGGACAGGCTCAACGCCGTTCATCATCGTGACGATTTTATCGGGGGACGTCCCCATATCGGTCAGATTATCCCGCGCCGCGGGGGAGATGGCAATTATCACATCGGAGAGCGCGTTGTTCATAGCCCCAAGCAGCGCGCGGAGCGGGAAAACGGTGAGCGCGCGGCGAATATCAAAGGCGCAGTGACGCGTATGGACGGTTTTGCACCGCCCGTAAAGCCGCGCCGCGACACGCGCGCTGAGACTTGCGTGGGTGTGGACAATATCGGGGCGCAGTTCCTTAAACAACCGATGAAATGTTCTCACCGCGCCGGGTGAAAATGAGCGCGCGTCTATCCCCGGTATCTCAAGCGTGTCGATACCCAGCTCCCGCAGACGCGGCGTGAGCTGCGCGCCCTCCGGCAGAATGACGCGGTGGCAAAACTCCGTCTTGTCCGAGCGGCGCATAAAATTCACCAGCACAAGCCCCGCCCCGCCGATATTGGAATCCGTAATCACATTGATGACGTTGATCATGCCGCGCCTCCGTTTCCCGAAGCGTCGCTATTCAATTCCGGCGAGGCTATCGCGGCGTCGCGGCACGATAACGCCATACCAAGCCCAACCGACGCCCAAAACATCAGCGTTACGCGATAATTATAGAAGGAATAATCCGTGACGCCCTGCGCCAGAAAGCCCAGCATCGCTGAAATAGCGGCTATTCGCAGATAATTAAGCGTTTTGTCCGTGGAACGGGCGATGGACGCCGCCAGCGAGCGCAAGTGTGAAAAGAGGATTATGACGAATATGACAAGCGCCGTGACCCCGGCATCGCATACAAGTTGCAAAAACTGATTGTGCGAGTGCGGCGCGGCGACGGCGTTATAGCCGTAAAGCGGATACATTTTGTTAAATGCCGTGACGCCGGGACCTATCCCGACAAGCCAGAAATCGCGCAGCATAGACAGTGTCCCCAGCCAGATATATACGCGGTAAGACGTGGAGCCGTCCTTTAGGTTCCCGATGCTGAGAAACCGCGAGATAATCACATCCGGCAGCAGGAAATACAGCGCCGCCAGCCCGACAATTCCTATCAGAATAAAGCGCCGGTCAAGCATCACCAGAAATACAGCCGCCGCGATAATCAGCCCCAGCCAGCCGCCGCGCGCGAAGGTCAGCGCCATACACAGCAGCATTGCACCCAGCGCCCCCGTGAAAACGAGCTTTGCGATGGCGCGCTTTTCCGTGAGAATCAGCGCCGCCGAAAACGGAATAACCAGCAGCAGATATTCCGCCAGCACATTGGGATTGCCGAGCGTGGAATACACGCGCAGCCCGATGCCGGAGAACATCTCCGCATCTAGCCAGCCGGACGCGCCGGACGCCCCGCGCAGATATTGCAGTATGCCATACCCCGCGACGGCGGCGCCGGAAAGCGCAAACGCGCGCACGGCAAGCATAATGCCCCGCCAATCATCCCGCAGCGCCACATACATCACGATGGAAAACAGCGCGAAAAAGCTCTGCAACAGTCCGCCGTAAAGGCTGCCGGACACAGTGACGGACGTGAAAATCGAAACAAAATAAATCCCCGCGAAAAGTATCGCGTATCGCGCCGTATGATGCTCCGCCCTCTTTGGCGGCTGGTTGCCCGCGGCGGCGTCCGCGCCTGTTTTCAACAGCGCGGACAGCATAGAGACCCCGGCAAGCCCGGCTGCCGCCAGCGTGGGAATTATCGGCGACAGCGCCAGCGTCGCGGCGCACCACAGATCGGGGCGCAGAAATATGCTCCCGCGCAGCAGCTTGTCCAATCGCAGCGCGCGAAACGCCGCGCCCAAAAACGCGCGCAGCTTAGTTAAAATCGATACCCCCGCACCCTCCGCGACGCGCGCGCCCGCCAGAAACCGCGAAATAATCGCGCTGGCGCGCCACTGCCCGCCGAACGCCGCCGCAACGGCTGCGATTACGCGGTATATTAAGCTCGCTTGCAGTATCCTCAGCATATGGGCAGCGCCTCCTTGGTGGTGGGGATCATAATGTGAGGCATTATATAACAGGAGGCGGATTATTTCAAGCTGAGCGGGGTGAGACGAGGTTATAATACATTAATTTGAGTGTTCCTTCTAATTGTCAACCCACATTTCGCACTGCCCGATTACAGTTGCGATGGCATCCTCCATCCCCTCCGGCGGATACTTGTACTTCTTCAACAGTTTTTTAACCATTCGGCGCATTCCGGCGCGGGCGGATTCTTTCTTCTGCCAGTCGATGGTGCGGTTTTTGCGGAGCATATCGGCAAGTTCGCGGGTCATGGCCACCAGTTCCTCATTCTGATAGAAATCCTTTACAGCTTCGGGGCGGGTCAAGGCGTCGTAGAACGCCAATTCCTCGTCGGTCAGCCCCATAGCGTCGCCTTCCGCTTGGGCGTTCGCCATGTCCTTCGCCATCTTCATCAGTTCGGCGATGACCTCCTCGTTAGAGAGCATACCGTTGAGGTACGCTTTCATGGCTCGGGAGAGCATCTCCGAGAATTTCTCGCTCTTGACAAGGTTTGTCCTGCGGTAGAGCGACACCTGCTCGGCGAGCAGCTTCTTCAAAATCTCTACGGCAAGATTCTTTTCCTTCATCTTCGCGATCTCGTCAAGAAATTTCGGGTCAAACAGGGAGAAGCCTGTATCTATGTCCGAGAACAGATTGATAACACCTTCGCTTCGAATACTTGCTTTCAACAGCTCGTTGACGCGGGCATTTATTTCTTTCAGGGACAGTGGCTTGCCTTCGCCTGTAATGCGGGTAAGCAATGTCCGCACCGCTTCAAAATATGCGGCTTCATACCGCTGTTCCGGCGTGAGGAGTGAAAGGCAAAGGGAGAGAGCCTGACGCAGCAGCATAGCCTCTTTGATGAAGTCATCCTTGCGGTTCGAGGATTCAAGATATCCAACTGGCGACTCAGCCGCTATCGAGTGTGTGTACCGTCCGCCTTCTGTTACCATGTGCGCGGATGATGGCGGTTCAATCGCTGTTATGAAGTTCACACCGCCGCTGATGGCTTTGGCACGGGATAGGTCGGTGGCGCTTGCCCGCATGAATCCGGAGTAGTCAAAGCCGTGGAAAAGGTCACGGCAGACTTCTAATTTCTCAATAAATTTCGGCAAGGCAGTTTTTGAAATATCCGTATCGCCGTAATTGTTCTTGTCGCGGTTGGTGTAATCGTTCATCGCCTGTTTCAGAGCCGAAGCGATGCCGACATAATCGACCACCAGTCCGCCTTCTTTGTCCTTGTAAACCCGATTGACCCGGGCGAT
>JAIRRO010000037.1 GCA_031255955.1 Oscillospiraceae bacterium | reverse complement strand
GTCGTGGTTTTTGCCGTTTTGGAAAGTCCCTGCTTCAGTTTCTCGAAGAATCCCATTTAATCAATTATCCCTCATTTATATATTCCGCTTTTATGCTCCGCATTTATATTTCGCGTTTTACCGGTTCCCGCGTCAAGATAGCCAATCCTCGATCGACAGCCCGATAACGCGCGAAAATTCGCGCGTGTTGTTGGTCACAAGCGTGAGTCCGGCGGATTTTGCGTGCGCGGCTATCAGCATATCCAGCGCGCCGATAATTCTGCCGCGCTGAGTTAAATCCGCCCGAATTCTGCCGTATTCCGCAGCCGCGGAAATTTCAATCGGCAAAACCGCCAGCAGGGCGCACAGGCTATTCAATTTGTCGCGGTTTATCTGCTGATATTTGCTGTTGTAAACGCCGAATTCCAGCTCAGAAAGCACTATCGACGAGATGCAAACACCATAGTGGCGTTGTTTCCGGAATTGCTCCATAACATCAGGATGCTCATTCATAATGAACACACAGATGTTGGTGTCCAGCATAAATGTCATTCGAATTCGGCTCTCGGGGCGTCGGGAACCTCGTCATCGTTGCGGTGCATCATAATTTCAAAGAATTCGTCTGTACACGGCTCGCACGCCAAAAAATTCTCCCACGCCTTATCCTTTTCAAACAAATACACCATCCCGCCGACCTTTTGAATTCCAACCTCATCGCAATCGAACCGGAATTCCTTTGGAAGGCGAACCGCCTGACTCTTACCGTTTTTGAATATCTTCGCTGTCTGCATATCGATCACCTCGCGGATAGTATATACCCGTGTAGCTATCCTGTCAAGCGTGATTTTCGCGTTCCGGCGTGCCTATCGCGGCGAGGGCGCTCCCCCTTCATCACCGCGCACCGTTTGCGTCCTCTACAGCCGCAAGATCCAGTGTTATCACGCGTGAGACGCCGCGTTCCTGCATTGTGACGCCGTAGAGTATGTCCGCTTCCTCCATGGTGCCGCGCCGGTGCGAGATGACTACCATTTGCGTTTTCCCGGACATTTTCCGCATATATGAGGCAAAGCGGGTGACGTTCGCGTCGTCGAGCGCCGCTTCAATTTCGTCGAGTACGACAAATGGCGCGGGGCGGATTTTTAAAATGGCGAAGTACAGCGCGATGGCGGCAAAGGCTCGCTCGCCGCCGGAGAGCAGCGTGAGTGTTTTCAGCGCCTTGCCCGGTGGCTGCACAGCGATTTCTATTCCGCTTTCCAGCACGTCCGACGGGTCCTCAAGGCTGAGTGTCGCTGTGCCGCCGCCGAACAGCTCTGCAAATGTCTCCCCGAAGCTGGCTTCGATTTCGGCGAAGCCCTCCGTGAATATCTCGCGCATTTTAGCTGTTATCTCATCGATTATCGCGTCAAGCTCGCGCTTGGCGTTCTCCGCGTCGCCGCGCTGCGTGGATAGAAATTCGTATCGCGAATTCACGCGCTCAAATTCTTCTATAGCTCCGATGTTCGGCTCGCCGAGCGCGTTCATCTCGCGGCGCAGCTCTGATACTCGTCGGCTCGCTTCGCCTGTGTCCGACAGCTCGCGTCGCTGCGCCAAGGCGTCCGCGCGCGTGATTTCATATGTATCCCACAGCCTGTCAATTACGCGTTTTTCCTCCGCCTCGCGGCTCGACTTGATTTGTTCGAGGCGCGAGCGCTCGCGTTCAAGATCCATCGTCTCGCGGGAGGCATCGCGTGAGCGCCGGTCAAGCTCAGAGCGTTTTGTCTCTATCTTCAGCTTTTCGGCTACGGCGTCGCCCTCCTTCGCGCGGTGGGCGTCGATCTCCGCGCGCAGCTCCGCTAAGCGTTCTTCCCCGCGCCGCAGCTCAATTAAGAGCTGTGTGTTTTGCAGCTCCAGCGCGTCCGCTGTTTCGAGGCGCGCTTCGCGCTCTCCTATATATCCGCGGCGAATGTCAGACAGCTCCGCAATTGAGCGTTCCGCCGCCTCCGCCTCCGCGTCAAGCGCCGCCGCGTCGGCACGCAGCTTTGATATGCGCGCGGTTATCCCCTCGCGCTCTGTGTCAAATTCAGAGCGTTTGGATGCTTTTGATGCAATTTCGCGCTCTGCTTCCTGCATTTCGGCTTCTATCGTCTCCACCTCGGCGCGTCCCGCCGCTATATCCTCCGCGCAGCGGGCGGCTCGGGCGCGCAGCGTTTCCGCAAGCTCTCCCGCCTCGCGCAGCGCCGCTTCGCGCTCGGCGCGCAGACGCTCCAGCGCGTTTTGCTCGTTTTGAAGCCGCATCGCCGCGTTGTCGGCGGCAAGCTTTGCTTCGCGCGCGGAGTCAAGCTCAAATTCGGCGGCTGTTTTCTCCCGCTCGCGCTCGGCGCGCTCTGAATCTGCGGCGGCAAAATCGTCCTGCAGCACGGACAATCGCTCACGCAGGCGCGATAATTCACCCACGCGCGACACGATGCCGCTGCCGCGCGCCGCCGAGCCGCCCGTCATTGAGCCTCCGGCGTTAATCACCTGACCGTCCAGCGTCACAACCTTGAATTTCGCGCCGTATTTACGCGATATGCGAATGGCGTCGTCAAGCGTCTCCGCGACGGCAACGCGCCCCAGCAGGCTGGCGTACACATCGCGGAAGCGTTCATCAAACTCCGCCAGCTCAAGCGCTATGCCCTCAAAGCCATCCTCGTCAACTAAGCCGCGCTCGTTTAGCACACCGCCGCGAATCGTAGACACAGGCAGAAATGTCGCCCTGCCGCCATCGCGCCGTTTTAACATATTTATTGCCGCCTTGCCGTCCTCCTCGGTGGCTACGATGATGCTTTGGACGCTGCCGCCCAGGGCTGTTTCCACTGCAAGCGCGAATTTGCCGTCTGTTTTTAATAAGCTGCCCGCCGTGCCGAAAATATTTTTTAACGCACCGCGCCCGGCTTCCTGCATCACAAGGCGCACAGCCTTTGAATATCCTTCATAATCGCGTTCCATATCAGACAGCATCCGCTCGCGCTCGCGCGCCGCGCCCAGCTCGTGGGAAAGTCGGGACGCCTTTTCCGCGGCGGACGCCAGCTTTTCACGGCGGGAGGTAACGCGCAATTCATATCCGCGCATGGCGTTTTGCAGCTCGTCGGCGGCGGCGCTTGCGGCTTTTGATTTTTCCGTAAGCTCACGATGCTCTTCCGTAAGGCTGTCGCGCTCCTTGGACAGCTCCGCGCTCTGCTCCATCGCCGCCGTTTCGCTGTCAAGCAGCTCCTGTGACTGCCCGGCAAGGGTCAGTACGCGCGCGCGCGTCTCCGCCAGCTTTGTTTCAAGAGAGCGCTCGCGCTCGGACAGCGACGCGCGTTCCAGCTCGTCCGCCTCGGCGGCTGACAGCAGTGTTTCAAGCTCATTTTCGAGGCGCGATATTTCCTCCATCGCCGCCGTCCGCTCGCTCGCCATAGCGGCAAGGCGTTCCTCGCGCTCTGATATCTGCCGCAGCACCCTGTCCTCGCGCTCGGTCTGCTGCGTAAGCTCTCCGCGAATATCCTCCGCGCGGGAGGTGTTCGCCTCTATGCGCGTTCGCACAGCAGAAAGCTCTGATGTTATCTCTGACGACGCGCGTTCAAGCTCCGTTGCGGCGGCGCGCGCCTTTTCAGCCTCTGTATCCCCCGCGCGTCGGGCAGCTTCAAGCTCTTCAATTTCCGCATAAAGGCGCTCGGACGCGGCAGCCGCCTTTGTCACGGCTTCCTCCGCTGTTTTGATATCTGCATCGGATTTTTCAAGCTCCCCGCGCAGATTAATCAAGGACTGCGCCCAAAGCGAAACCTCAAGCGAGCGCAGCTCGTCGCGCAGCAAAAGGAACCGCTTCGCCTTTTCGGCTTGCTCGCGCAACGGCTCAAGCGTTAATTCCAGCTCCGTAATTTTATCGCCGATGCGCAAAAGATTTTCCTCTGCCTGCGACAGCTTGCGTTCGGACTCCTCGCGGCGGCGGCGATAACGCGATATGCCCACGGCTTCCTCAAAAACATCGCGCCGCTCGCGGCTGCGCACCGATAATATCTCGTCGATTTTACCCTGACCGATAACGCTGTAGCCCTCTCTGCCAAGTCCCGTATCCATCAATAGCTCGGTGATATCGCGCAGACGCGTCTGCTTGCGGTTCATATAGTACTCGCTCTCTCCGGAGCGGTAATAGCGGCGAGTTAGAACAACCTCTGTGTTTTCAATATCCACTGCGCCGTCAAGGTTATCCAGCGTAAGCGACACCTCGGCGAAGCCTGTCTGCGGGCGCTTTTGCGTGCCGCCGAAAATGACGTCCTCCATCTTGCCGCCGCGCAGCGCCTTGGTGGACTGCTCACCCGTTACCCACATCACGGCGTCCGCGATATTCGATTTGCCGGAGCCGTTGGGACCGACGATAACGGTGACGGGTCGCTCAAAGGACAAGAGCGTTTTATCGGGAAACGACTTGAACCCCGCGAGTTCGATTGATTTTAACCGCAATTATCCGCTCCGCCTTTCGATTCGATGTTGCACGCGTCCGACCGTTCCAAACCGGACAGTTTTGCCCTTCGCGCATTTTATCACGATTATTTTCATAGTTCAAGTAAAAAAACAGCTTGCATAAGCGCCCGTCATATAGTAGAATGAGCCGCCAAAGAAAAATTGAGGAGGACAAGTTATGATATCCGCAGGTGATTTTAGAAACGGAATCACATTTGAAATGGACGGCAAGGTTATGCAGGTTGTTGAGTTTCAGCACGTAAAGCCCGGAAAGGGTGCGGCGTTCGTGCGGACGAAAATCAAGAATGTAATCACCGGCGCGGTGGTCGAGACGTCGTTTAATCCGACGGACAAGTTCGAGAACGCATATGTTGATCGCCGCGATATGGAGTACAGCTATAACGACGGGAATCTGTACTACTTCATGGATAGCGAAACATATGAGCTGGAGCCGATAGACGGCAGTTTGCTGGGCGACAGCTTCCGCTTCGTCAAAGAAAATATGACCTGTACAGTATCCGCATTTAAGGGGAAGGTGTTCCTCGTCGATCCGCCGAACTTCGTGGAGCTTACCGTCACGCAGACCGACCCCGGCTTTAAGGGCGACACCGCGACAAACGTCACCAAACCGGCAATCCTTGAAACAGGCGCCGAGGTAAAGGTACCCCTGTTTATCAACGAGGGCGAAAAAATCAGAATCGACACACGCACCGGCGAATACCTGGAACGCGCAAAGGGCTAATTTGAACCAAAATTTAATGATTATCAGGAGGAACGCATATGTCCGCTATTGAAAAGGTTTCGTACCTTAAAGGACTTTTTGAGGGGCTGGGAATCGACCCCGAGGCAAAGGAAGGAAAAATGTTCAGCGCCATCATAACCGCGCTTGATGAAATCGCCGCCGAGATTGACGAGCTTGATGAAAACATCGTCACGCTGGCGGAGGATTTCGACGACCTTGAGGATGATTTTGAAAAAATCGAGGAAATCGTTTTCGGCGACGACGATGATGACGACGATGACCACCCCCACAGCCACGACCACGACCGCTGCTGCGACGACGAGGATTGCGACTGTGACTGCGACGATGAGGACATCGTCTATGAGGTAAGCTGCCCCATCTGCAACGAAAACATCGTCATTGACGAGGCGGCAATCGAAGCCGGAGGCATTGTATGTCCCAAATGCGGCGAAAAGCTGGAATTTGAATTTGACGACGTAGAGGACGAGGAATAGAAAACGGGGGGCGTAAAGCCCCCCGTTTTTTACCTATCCCCTTTTCATCCGTTCTTTTACTTCCTCCAAGGATGGCAGCGCCGGCATTGCGCCGCGGCGCTCCACGCACACGGAGGCGGCGGCGTTTGCGAAGGTCAAAAACGGCGCGGCGGTGTCGCCATCCAGATCCGTTGGCGCGACGCCGGAGGTCAAAAGCGAATACAAAAACGCCGACCAGAACGTATCCCCCGCGGCGGAGGTGTCCACAGCCGCGGCGGTGAATGCGGGCGACAAGGCGTCGCCTTGCCGCGTAAGGGCATACGCCCCGCGCTCGCCGAGCGTCACCGCGACGGCGCACAGATTATACTCATCCATGAGCGCGGCGGCGGCGCGGCGATAATCGCTCTCACCCGTTAAAACCTCGGCTTCCTCGATGGATGCCTTCAGCAAATCTGTTTCGCGCAGCAGCGCGCGGGAGCGCAGACGGAATTTATCCGCGCCGTCCCACAGCGTATCGCGATAGTTGACGTCGCACGAAATCGTTGCCCCGGCGGCCTTCGCCGCCGCCACGGCGCGAAGTGTCGCGCCACGCGCGGGCTCAGAGGTCAGCGAGAGCGTTCCGACATGCAGAATTTTTGTGTCCTCAAGCAGAGTCTCGTCAAGCTCCTCCGCGCGCAGCCGTAAATCGGCTGAGTGGCGGCGATAGAAGCTGAATTCCCGCTCGCCACCCTCTCCAAGGGCGACAAATGCAAGCGTGGTAAAGCTGTCGGCGTCCGTCAGCAGATTGCGTGTGTCCACCCCGCTGTTTATCAGGGTGTTGCGGAGAAACTGCCCGTGCATATCGTCCCCGACCTTGCCGATAAACGCTGTTTTCAGCCCGAACCGCACCCCCGCGGCGGCGACGTTCGCGACCGCTCCGCCGGGATTGCGCTCAAACATCAGCATCCCGGAAGGTGAGTTCCCCGCCTCTGTAAAGTCGATTAAAAGCTCCCCCAGCGTCGTAATGTCAAACTGTTTCTGTTTCAATGTTCTCCGTCCTTTATGCGTATTTTTTCGCTTGCGCGCGTGTTGTTATTTCAAATACCGCTTTCTATCTATGCCGCTTTTTACTGCTTAGCGTATTCGTTGCACAGCAGATAAAGCGGCGGCTCGTCTTCGTCTATTTCCGGAAAGCGTCCCTGCGGCTCAAAAAAGCGGTTGTCCGTGTTGTCATCGTTCACGGAAGACACCTCCCCGATGAGTACGCGTCCCTGCCCCGCAGCGGATTTTTCCGCCCAAAAGGCGTGGTAAACATAAGGCTCCAGCGTCACGGAGTCACCGGGCACGAGCGTTACAATCTCACCCGGCGCGATAACGCGGCGTTCTCCGTCAAAGGACACCGTAAAGCTCTCGTCGGATTTTTGACCGTCGGGCTGCGCCAGCCAGAGCTGCATAATCAAATTCCCGCCGCCGCGGTTGATGATGTCCTCGCTCTTTGAAAAGTGAAAATGCATTGGGCAGACCTGCCCTTCCTCGGAAATCAGCAGCTTTTCCGCGTATTTTTTCGTATAACGCGGGTTTGTCAGGCTCCCGTTGCGTATCGTGAACAGCGTAAGCCCGATTTCCGAAAAGCGCCCGTGACCATAGTCCGTAACATCCCAGCCTAACATATTGTCGCGCACCTCATCCCATTCGCCGCCGAGTGTCCTCCATTTTTCCGGCGCGAAATTGGCAAAGCGCGGCAACGCGAACCCCCGCGAGGCGATAAATTCCTCCGCGCGGCGCAGAATTGCGTTTATTTCCGAGCGCTTCATTGTGTTTTGCCCGCTCCCTTCACGTGTGATTTTTATATTTTCATCAGCCGTGTCAAATACGGCTTAAATGGCTCTGCCATTTCCATCACATCCGTAATGATACCATATGGTTGCAAGAGCGTCAAGGACACTGTATAATAGAGCCACTAATCCGGAAAGGAACTGATAAATGTACGATATTCTGATAATCGGCTCCGGTCCCGCCGGTTTGTCGGCTGCGATTACGGCGCGCGCGCGCGGAAAAAGCGTCGCCGTGATTTCCAACAACGCAGCGGACAGCGGGTTGTACAGGGCGTCCCTCATCGGCAATTATCCCGGTTTGCCGGATATTTCGGGCGCGGAGCTTTCCGATAGGCTCGTCTCTCACGCGCGCGCCGTCGGCGCCGATTTAATCACAGGGCGCGTGATTAGCGCCAACGCGACAAAAGATTCCTTCGGCGTTGCCTATGGCAGCGAATTTGAATCCGGCAGGGCGCTTATTCTATGCCTCGGCGCGACGCAGACGTCCATATTCCCCGGTGAGGCGGAGCTTTTGGGACGGGGTGTGTCGTACTGCGCGACGTGCGACGGTATGCTGTATCGCGGCAAGAATATCGTCGTTGTCTCCCTTGCGCCGGACGCGCCGGAGGAAGCGGAATATCTGCGCGGCATCGGCTGCCACGTCACGGAGCTGAAAACGGATGACATCACAATACGCGGCGACTCCCGCGTCCGCTCCGTTCTCGCCGACGGGGATGAAATCCCCTGCGACGGCGTATTTGTTCTGCGCGAGAGCGTCGCGCCCGCCATTCTGCTGCCCGGCTTGGAATCGGACGGCGGATATATAAAGGTAGACCGCGATTTTTCTACCTCCGTTCCCGGCGTTTTCGCTGCCGGTGACTGCGTCGGCGGAGCGCTTCAAATTGCAAAAGCAGTGGGAGAAGGTCAGCAGGCGGCACTGTCCGCCGCGACTTATATAGACAGGGGGATAGAATAATGCGCTCCATATTCACCGTGACGGATATCCGTCCGCTGGCGTCCGGCGTTTTCGCCATAACCTTTGACGCTCCGGAGCTTGCCCGCGCCGCGACGCCCGGTCAATTCGTGCATATAAAATGCGGGCATAGCCGTCCCCTGCGCCGCCCCTTTGGAATTTGCGATGTCCGCGGGGATATGCTCACCGTCGCCTTTGAGGTGCGCGGGGACGGAACGCGCTGGCTTGCCGTCAGCGAGCCGGGTCGCCGCGTGGATATCAACGGTCCGCTTGGGCACGGGTTTTCAAATCCCGACGGCGATATTTTGCTTGTCGGCGGCGGGCTGGGCGCGGCTCCGCTGCTTTTCGCCGCGCGGCGCGCCCGCGGTCGCGTCAGCGCCATACTTGGCTTTCGTTCTGACGCAAACGCCATACTTCGAGAGGAATTTGACAGTGTCTGCGAGGATGTCTTTGTAGCCACAGAGGACGGCTCCTCCGGACTGCGCGGCACCGTCGTTCCGCCGCTTGAGGAACTGATGAAAACAAAGCGTTTCTCCGCTGTTCTCGCCTGCGGACCTCGCCCTATGCTGCGCGCCGTTGCGGATATATCGGAGAGCGCGGGCGTTAAGTGCGAAATTTCGCTTGAGGAACGCATGGGCTGCGGCGTCGGGGCGTGCCTTGTCTGCGTCTGCGAAACACAGAGCGACGACGTCACTAAGATGAGCCGCGTATGCCGCGACGGTCCTGTTTTCGATTCTCGGGAGGTGGTTCGATGAGCGCCGATACACGCGTCGTCTTTGCGGGCGTCACATTTAACAACCCCGTTGTCGCCGCCTCCGGTACATTCGGCTTCGGGCGCGAATACTCGGAATACTACGATTTATCAGAGCTGGGCGGTATATGCACAAAGGGGCTTACCCTTGCCCCGCGGCTCGGAAATCCTCCGCCGCGAATAGCCGAAACACCGATGGGTATGCTAAATTCCGTCGGATTGCAAAACCCCGGCGTTGAGGAATTTATCCGATATGAACTGCCGTTTATGCGCCGCTTTGATACGCGCGTCATCGCGAATATCGCGGGCGAGAGCGCCGCTGAGTACGCCGCTATGGCAGAGCGTCTTTCCGATGCGGGCGTTGATATGATAGAGGTTAACGTCTCCTGCCCCAACGTGAAAAACGGCGGGTTGCAATTCGGCGTTTCAGCCGCCGCCGTCGCGGAGGTAACGCGTGAGGTTCGCCGCCGCGCAAACGTACCCGTAATGGTGAAGCTCTCTCCGAACGTCACGGACATCACAGAGATGGCTCGCGCCGCCGAATCCGAAGGCGCGGACGCCGTTTCGCTGATTAACACCCTGCTTGGCATGCGCATCGATATCAAAACGCGCCGCCCCGTGCTTGCCAACAACACGGGCGGTCTTTCCGGCGCGGCTGTGCTGCCTGTCGCGCTGCGTATGATTTGGCAGACGCGGCAAGCCGTGCGCATCCCCATATTGGGCATGGGCGGCATCACCACAGGCGCGGACGCCGTTGAGGCGCTGCTTGCGGGGGCAAGCCTTGTCGGCGTCGGCACGGCGAGCTTTTCTTATCCGGAGGCGGCGCTGTCTATACGCGACGGCATCGCGGAATATATGAATCAAAACAAAATCGGCTCCGTCAGCGAGCTTACCGGGAGTGTAATTCTAAATTGACCAAAATCTATATCATCAGACACGCGGAGGCGGAGGGGAATATATATCGCCGCTATCAGGGTTGGTATAACAGCCTTCTCACGCGGCGCGGCGAGCGCCAAATCGCGGCGCTTGCCCGCAAGCTGGACGGCGCGCGCTTTGACGCCGTGTATTCCAGCGACCTTAACCGCGCGTACCAAACAAGCGACGCCGTCAGCCTATCTCGCGGGCTGTCCGTCACGATAGATACCCGTCTTCGCGAAATATCGCTCGGCGAGTGGGAGGATGTCCCCTTTGCCGATATTATGGCGCACGACCCCGATATGGCGTACAATCTCGACTTTAACCCGTGGCTGTGGAATGTCCCCGGCGCGGAGGCGTACACCACCGTCAGGGAGCGTATGCGCGCGGCGCTTACGGAAATCGCGGAGCGGCACGACGGGCAAACCGTCGCCGTATTTTCGCACGGGCTGGCGATGCACGCCTTTGTGTCCTCTATGCTGGGTATCGAGGACGCCGCGCACTTAGCTTCGCTCGGATGGCATAAAAACACGGCGTTTTCCGTAATACATTATGATAGCGGCACGTTTCGCCTGCTCACGTACAGCGACCATTCCCACATCACCCCCGCCTTGGATCACAATTTGCCCCTCCTGCACGCGCGCTTTACGGAGGTCTCGCCCGGTGATTTCGCCATTATGGTTGACGGCGACGAGCGCGGCAGATTGACACTTGATTTAAGCAGCGGCGAAGCCGGCGGCGCAGGTGTGATAACGCGCTTTGCCATTGACGACGGCTTTCGCCGTAAGGGTCTGGGTATTCAAGTGCTGGGTCAGGCTGTGTCCGTTTTCAGAAATCTCGGACGCGCGCGCCTACAGATATCATCAGAGGGCGACGGCGCGGGTTTTTTTGAAAAACACGGCTTCGTCCGCGCGGGCGACGCTTATGAAATGGATATTACCCCACCCGGCTTAGTCGCGCCCGGCGCAAGCGCGCCCGACGCAAATGCATAAGATGTTTGCCCTCACATCCACCGATTCCGGCGCGCGACGCGGCGAGCTGACGACGCCGCACGGCAGGGTTCAAACCCCGGCGTTTATGAATGTAGCGACACAGGGCGCGATAAAGGGCGGACTCGACGCGCGCGACCTGAAAACAGTCGGCTGCCAAATCGCATTGGCGAATACCTATCACCTGCACATCCGCCCCGGCGACGAGTTGATACGCAAGCTGGGCGGCTTACACCGCTTTATGGCGTGGGACTCTCCCATTCTTACGGACAGCGGCGGATTTCAGATTTTTTCGCTCTCCGGGCTCCGGAAAATCACAGAGGAGGGTGTAGCCTTCGCCTCCCACACGGACGGGCGGCGCATTTTTATGTCGCCGGAGGATTGCATACGTATTCAAGCAAACCTCGGCAGCGACATCGCAATGGCGCTGGACGAATGCGTCGGGATTCCATCGGAACGCGAATATGTAAAAGCCTCCTGCGACCGCACCTTTCGATGGCTTGTGCGGTGTAATGAAGAATCGCAGCGGCAAAACAACACCGACGACGCCGTTAATCCCGGTCAGGCGCTGTTCGGAATAAATCAGGGCGCTACATATCCCGATTTACGCATAGAGCATATGAAGCGCATCGCAGAGCTGGATTTGCCCGGCTACGCCATAGGCGGGCTTGCCGTCGGCGAGACGCACGCGGAGATGTATGACATCATAGAGCTTGTGACAGAGCATATGCCAAGCGCCCGCCCGCGGTATTTGATGGGCGTCGGCACGCCGTCCAATATTATAGAAGCCGTAGCTCGCGGGATTGATATGCTTGACTGCGTGATGCCCGCGCGCAACGGACGGCACGGGCATTTCTTCACGTGGGGCGGCGTTATGAACCTGAACAACGAAAAATACGCCGCTGACGATACCCCCGTTGAGCCAACCTGCGATTGCCCCGTCTGCCGGGCTCACTCGCGCGCGTATATCCGCCATCTCCTAAAAGCGGGAGAAGCGCTCGCTATGCGCCTTGCCGTCACGCATAATTTATGGTTTTATAACAGCCTGATGTCGCGCATACGCGGCGCTATTGAATCGGGTAGCTTCGCGGCGTTCCGGCGGGAGTTTTCAGACAGGCTTTCACAACGCATTTAGGTGGCGATAACCCTCCTGAAAATTCGGCGTGAGAGTGTATCATATTTATAGTGACTGTGTCAATTCTCAAATCGCACAAAATTTCACCTCAATTTTTGGTTGAAAAATCAATATACAAACGCACAGAATACGTGTACAGTATACCTGACGGACGTCAAACGGACGCGCCGTAATAATTCAAGCGGAGGATTCCTTTTTATGAACAACGAAACGCGCGCAGCGGAAGAACAATATCTCAAGGCGGTTATAGCACAGGTTGAGCGTGAGCTTGCCGACACGGAAGCCGCCATCGACAGCAAGACAGAGCTTATCCGTGGCTTGACCGGCGAAATGTGGGACAGCATGCCCCACGCCGTCCGCAGCTTTGACGACGCCGTTGAGCTATCCGGGCAAAATCAAGAGATTGACATTCGCGCGTCCTTGCGCAGCGGGGACTTAGCGCGCCGGCGTGTCCTGCGCGCTATGCTCGCCTCCCCCTACTTCGGCAGGATTGACCTTATCTTTGAGGGCGAGCATGAACCGTTTTCCGTTTATGTCGGGCGCGGCTCCGTCGGCACGGGGGCTGACCAGCTTGTATACGACTGGCGCGCGCCTATATCCTCTGTGTTCTATGAATTTCCGCTCGGTGAATGCTCATATACCTCTCCAAACGGCAAGATAAACGCGCGGCTTACGGCAAAGCGGCAATACAAAATCATTGGCGGAGAGCTGATTTACGCTGTTGACACCGATATGAAAATTGATGACGAGCTGCTGCTTGAGGCGCTGAATTCCCCCTCCAACAGCCGCCTGAAGGCGATAATCAACAGCATCCAGCGCGAGCAGTTTGACGCCATACGGCGCGGGGCGTCCCGTAGCATTCTTGTCACAGGACCCGCCGGCAGCGGAAAAACCTCCGTCGGTACGCATAGGCTTGCCTATCTGCTGTATAACGACCGACGCCTTAAATCGGAAAACACCGTAATCATCTCGCACAACGGCTTTTTCTCCGAATATATCTCAGAGATAATCCCCGAGCTGGGTGAGTCTGACGTCGGTCACGCAACGTTTTATTCCCTTATTCGCAGATATATCCCCTCCGGCTTTGCCATAACAGGTTGGTGCGACCTTGCGGAGGAGCTTCTATCCGACGACGGCACCATAGCCCGCGAGCTTGATATCAAGTATTCAAAAGCATTTTCCGATTATATCGAGCGCCGCGTCCCGGCTCTCACCTTTGATTTCCGCGACATCAAGCTGGCAGGCGACCTTCTGCTGAGCGGCGAAACGCTGCGTTCGCGCTGGGAAGCCTCCGCCGCGGGACCCGGCTTCAAAACACGGCGCGAGAGTCTGACGGAGTTCACGCGGGATACGCTGCGTTATGAGCTGGGTCAGCGCGACTACAAATTCTATAACAAGGTAAATCCGGAGTACGATTTTGACAAGGTACAGTTCATAAAAGAATTCTGCGACCGCGAAGCCGGACGAATCCACAATACGCTGACCGTGTCCCCGGCGGAGCTTTACCCGCGTCTGCTGCGCGATTATTTATCGGAAAACGATCTTCCGCAGGAGATAGCACGCTCCACCTCCGGACGCCTGGGGCGCGGTATTGCCCGATTTGACGACGCCGTTTTGATAGCATTTACCGCGCGCTGCCTCGGCGAGCTGCGTCCAAGACTTCTGGTGGCGCACGTTTTGCTTGACGAGGCGCAGGATAACTGCCGTTTGCAGCATATAATTCTGCGTGAGCTATTCCCGAAAAGCGCGTTTACGCTGCTGGCGGACGCGGGACAATCCATCGTGCCGCCGCAGGTCGGTTCGTCAGAGGCTGAAATCGCGGAGCTGTATGGCGCGGAGCACGTTCTGCTGAACAAAAGTTATCGCTCTACCCTGCGGATAAACGCGCTTGCCTCCGCGCTGCTCGGCGCGGAATACGAATATATGTCGCGCGAGGGTGTAATCCCCGCTGTTCATCTGGCATCGGACGTCCCCGCCGCTCTTCGTGCGCTGTTCATCGAAAAGCTCAAGGAACACAACAGTGTCTGCGTGCTGACGCGTTCAATACGCGACGCCGTTTTGATCTATGACGCTCTGGACGCCGAAGGCTTCCCCGACCCGGACGCGCGCCCCGTGCTTGTCGCCGACACAGATTCCGCCCCGCCGCCGCGCGCCGTCGTTGTCCCGCTGGCGCTTGCCAAGGGAATGGAATTTGACTGCGTGATAATCCCGGCGTCCAATGACGGCGATTTTCCGCTCCGGCGCGGCTCCGTTGGATATACGATGGCAACACGCGCCCTGCACGAGCTTCACATCGTCGCCCCGCCGGGCGCGATGAAAACCGCACCGGAATTTATACCCGACCTGTGCGAGGTGATAGAGTAATTACCGCTGGAGCTCTCGCAGGATGAGAGATTGCGAATGATTGCCGAAGCCAAGGAAAAAGCCCGGCGAGATGAAGCTGATTGGCTGTGGGGCATAGAGCAGGAGAATAATCGCGCGATTGAAATCGCCCTGCGTATGCTTTCCCGCAATCGCCCCATTGCGGAGATAGTTGAAGATACCGGGTTAACCACTGACGAGGTTCTCGCCTTGGGCAAATAACGGCGCAAAGCTGAATTGCGATACGAATGACATTGCACATCAGTTGAGTTATTCGCGCCATACTCACCTTCCGACAAAAACAAAATAGCCGAATCCACCGCCGCGAAAAATATTTTTCTCCGGACGCTTGACAAGTATTTCCCGAGATGGTACTATGCGGATATGCGAACCTTGAAAATCGAATATGACTCTTTGTTCCGAAGTGGCTAAGGCATAAGCCGTCCGCGTCCGCAGGCGCGTTCCCCGCGCGAAAGCACGTTGAGCGCAGCCGCGATTCATTCGCGGCAAGCGGTATATGCTATGCTATCAGGATTAAAAAAGGAATCGTGTGAGAATCACGAGCAGGTCCACGTGTGGCGACCCGCTGATAAGGCGGAGCTGTACAGGACACAACCGCTACCGTAAGCGCGAAGCCTCGGCTTCACGCGGGGAACAAACCCCGCGTGGATGAAAATCTGCCACTCGAAAGGGGAAGGCAAAGCCAAGGCGCAGGGGGAAACCCGAACCCCCGGGATGCGTAAGCCGGAAGAATGACTTGGAGCGTATTTAGGTTGACCGCCACGCGTGGTATTGTTGTGCGCATTTTTGCGCGCTTAGTATCGGCGTGCGGCAACAATGCTCACAGGAATACGGCTGTGGCAATCAGGTCTAATGGATCTGATTGCCACAGCCGTTTTTTGTTGTGATACAACCGCCATCAGGCGTTTGTACATATGTAAACACCGAAACGAAG
>JAIRRO010000065.1 GCA_031255955.1 Oscillospiraceae bacterium | reverse complement strand
AATGTGGCGTTCCGAAACCATATGTTTGGCGCGCCGGTAAGCGGAGCGGACATTGAATATGGCGGTCAAATAAGCCTGAGTCAGGTGGCATATCTGGAGCATAAGGCGATGGGCGGCATAGCATCCCTGACAATCGGCGAGGTTGACATCAGTCCGTTTGAAGAGGCGGCGCCGACTTGGCCAATGCGCATCTCATTTAGTAACTACAACTATCCGCGTGTAGCCAGCGCGGTCACGCGACACGGCGCGGTTGCCGTTGCCGAGCTGCAATTTGAGGGCGCACACGCCGGAGGACGGGGCGGTCCGCAGGAAAAACCCGCGCTTGGTCCGGTGGATATGGATATGCACGGTCGAAGGGTTTCCGCAATGACAGAGGAGCAAATCCTTGAGCTTATACGCGCCTACGGCACAGGGGCAATGGCTGCGAAACGAGCCGGCTTCGGGATGGTCAGCCTGCACGGCGCGCACGGATTCGGATTGCAGCAGTTTATGTCGCCGACGATTAACACACGTACGGATAAATGGGGAGGCAGTCCCGAAAATCGCTGTCGGTTGCCCGTTATGGCAATTGATGAAATCAAACGTGTTTGCGGACAGGATTTCCCGGTTGAAATACGCATATCGGGCAGCGAAATTGTTGACGGATACGGGGTTGACGAGGCTTGCCTCATCGCGCAGCAGCTTGACGGACACGCGGATATTATCCATGTATCCGTCGGTGCATTTGATCGATATAACTCAGAGTCCTTCGCCCGTACGCATCTCAGTATGTTCTATCCCGCCGGACGCAACGCGGAGTACGCCGGAGCAATCAAGAAGCACGTCAAAAGCTCGCTTGTTGCAACGGTTGGCGGACTTAGTGACCCGTATCATATGGAAAAATTGTTGGCTGATGGCATCGCCGATATCGTATATATGGGGCGCGAGCTGGTATGTGACCCCGATATGCCGAATAAGGTGCGCGCGGGCAAGCCGGACGCGATTCGCCGATGCCTTCGTTGCCTGACCTGTTTTGCGGAGGGGGTTGGACACGGCGATCAGGTTTGCGCGATTAACCCGGAAATCGGCTTGGAACGCGAGTTCTATCGCGCGTTGCCGGAGCCTGAAAAACAGCGGATATTGGTAATCGGCGGCGGAATCGCCGGTATGCAAGCCGCGTTGACGGCGAAACGACGTGGTCACGATGTGCTTTTGTGTGAGAAAAGCGGTCAGCTTGGCGGCAGAATACTATGCGAAAAGGACGTTCCGTTTAAGAGCGCTTTGCACCGATACATATTGCAGCAAGCCGCGTTGCTTGAACAGGAAAATGTTGAAATTCGCTTGAATACAGAGGTGACGCCGGAATACGCCGAGGCATTGGATGTTGACGCAATTATCGCCGCAGTAGGCTCTGAGCCTGTTATTCCGAAAATCAAAGGCGGCGAGCGCGGCATTTCGGCGGTGGACGTGTTTGCGAATCCGCAGCTTGCCACGGGAAAGGTCGTGATTATCGGCGCGGGCTTTGTCGGTACGGAGCTTGCCATTTACTTGAAGGAGCAGTTCGGTACGGACGTCGCCGTATTAGAGCAATCGTTCGCCATCAGCGACGGCGGAAACAGCACGCACGCAATGGCGGTGCAGGACGCCTTGGATCGCAACGGCATTACTGTACACTTCAATTGCGCGGTAACAGAGATAACGCCGCGCAGCGTGCGGTGTCACGACGCGGAATATCCCGCCGACACGGTTGTCTTTGCCGTGGGGATGAGGGCGTGTCAGGACGCGGCGCTGGCGTTCACAAACAGTGCCGCAGCGTTCTATATGGTCGGGGAGTGCCGCAAAGCCGCGAATATCCTCTATGCGACCGGCACCGCGCATACTTGCGCGAAATATATCGGGGGGTAAAGGAGAGATAATGAGGCTTGCGGAGGTCAATCCTTCAGCAAGCCCTCGGTTTCAAGATAATCGATGAAGCGATTATGTATGCGCTTATCGCGATCTTCGATGTCAGCCTCTGTGAAATCATCTTTTCCGGTAAGCTCGCGGTATTCGGAGATTATGCTTGCCGAGTGAGTCTTTCCCTTCGCGTCGGTGTATCCGAGATAGTATTTTTTCTTGTCCTCAAATCTAAAATCCGACGCTCGGATGTTGATGGACTTTTCCAACAGAATTTTATTGCCCAACTCCTCAAGGTTGTCCGGATTTAGGAGCTTGTTTTCTCTCTTGTGCCGCTCCTTAGCATAGATATGCTCGATCTCGAAGCCGATATTGTCAGTGGGACGCTCTTGTCCGAAAAACGTAAACGCGTACCATGTAATCAGTGAGCGCGTCACAGTTCTGTTGTTTGTGAATTTATAGTTTTCCAACATATTGCGGATGTGGTCCCGTTTGAACTCAAACCCCTCAAAGTTACACGGTTGCTTTTCGTACACCTTGAGCATTTCTGTGTACACAGGGGTTCGCAGGGCGTTCACCCCGGGATTAGTCAATGAATACGCAAAAATGAATGCCGTAATTTTGGATAGAAATGCGGCAAAGCTCTTATTCTCCAAATCGCCGTTGCTGTCTTTATGCGACAAAAAATATACTGATGTAAAATACTCCCACATACCATTCGGAGCGTATTTCAAAATAAACAGCTTCTTGAGTACATCCTCCGAGAAGCGGTTTTCAGCCTGCCTGACCACAGCCTCCCAGAAATCCAGAAGAACAAGTAGGTCGTCAATTGTATGGTCGGTGAGCAGGCGTCGATATTTATCGTGTTCGTAAAATTTTCGCAACGCTTCCGTGGTGGTGGATTTATTCCCCTCTGACGCCCTGATAAAGTACATATACTTAGTAAACAGCTCGTCCATCGGCGTCCCGACAGCAGGATGAAATATCTTCTCCGTAACTGCGGTAAGCTCTTTCCAGTTGTCTATAAACTCGGCTTTTACGCCTTGCTTTTCGTAGTATTTATAAAACTGCGCCTTGAAGATATCCGCATCCGCCAGAGGCAAGCCGCGGTCATTCAGGGTCGAAAAAATCCTGAGTGCCGTGTCCTGCGAATCGGCTTCAATGGGCAGCAAGATGCAGTTATTAAGAATACGTGCGGGAAGGTATGGGAAATAGGAGGCGTATTTATCGATAAAATCATTTATCCGCGTTTCAAAAAAACGATAATTCTTGGCATATCGGCTGTTCATAGTTTTAGCCGACAAGCCGTCGCGGAGGATGTCTAAAAATTCCTGTTTCTCGTCGTCTGTCGCAACCTCGGAATCAATTTTCAGATTCGTCATATCGGCGTTGCCAAATTCGTCGGTTCGCCATATGCATTGTGAGATATTTTTCCGCATATCCCCCGATGCTTTGTCATTCATTGAGGCAAACCTGTCGTAGAACGCCCGAAGCATCAACATAATTGTGGTTAACCGCTGCTGACCATCGATAACCTCCGATTGCTTTCGATCATTTTTATACGTGACAATGGCACCGAGGAAATATTCGTCGCTTTCGCCGTTGAAGGCGTCCTTGTCGTTATCGGGGAATGAAAATGCGAAAATGTCATCCCACAACGTTTGACACTCCTCCTCCTCCCAAGCGTAAGGACGCTGATAATCGGGAATCAGAAAATTCGCAGATTTATCCGTCAAAAGGTCGCGGATGGTCTTTTGGTCAACGTTGAGCTTGCTCATTTACTTCCTCCGTTTCTTTTACGCCGCTTATGATAATACAACCGAAGCGCACCTGTCAAGTGATTTCTTAACGCAAAACCCTTAGTCTGGTATTGGGGGGTAAGAGCGCGTCAATCGCGCAGACAGCCTATCGGAACGATTTTTACACCGTCGCTTCTGGTGTATGCCATTTCGCCGCCCGTAATTACAAGTAAAAGCTCGGGTTCCCGGAGCTTTGCACGCTTTTCTGCGTTTGACTTTTTAATCAGCTGCCTTAGCTCCAATAAATGTGCGGCTCCGTCATCAATATCCCGACTTCCGAGCTTGAATTCAATGAGGGCGTATCGTCCATCGGCAAGCTGCAGCACGCAGTCAGCCTCCAGCCCGTATCTGTCGTGATAGTAAGAGACACGCCCACCCACAGCGGAGGAATACACCTTTATATCCCGGATACAAAGACATTCAAAAATAAAGCCAAAGGTATTCAAATCCTGCAGCAGCGCGTCGGGCGACAGCATAAAAGCCGCGACGGCAATGGACGGGTCCGTAAATTCTTTCTTCTTGCCGGAGCGTATTGCTGTTGCCGAACGAATCGACGGGCACCACGCCGGCACATCCTCAATTACATAAAGCCGCTCTAAGGCGCTTAAATAAGAAAACAGCGTTGTTGCGGATATATCCGCGTAATCGGTCCCGCAATCAATATAGCCCCAACCGCGCCCAAGCGCTCCTCAAAAATCCCCGTTGACATTTGCCTCGGGACGTGTCACAATGTAGCTGTCGGATACGTTCGGCGATTATCGTTAAAGGAGCATAAGAAAATGAGCGAGCGCAAGTATGAAAAGCTGGTCTATCAATTCACACCGGAGTATAACGAGGCGTCAGCGGAGGGCGTCGGCACCGATTTTGTCTATTCCCCGCAGGCATATTTCCGCGGAGCGTCGCAAATTCCGGGGGCGAAGTACAATGTAGGCTTTCAAATCGTGGTGAAGCCGTATTTTCTGGACAGGATACCGCACCGCCACTCCGTTGACGAGTACCTGATTTTCCTCGGCGGCACGTTCCCGAATGTCTTCGATTTTGACGCGGAGGTGTCACTGTGCATCGGCGAGGAGATGGAGGAGTACATAATCACGAAGCCGACGATTGTGCGTATCCCCGCGAATGTTCTGCACTGTCCACTGAATTTTAAGCGCGTTGACAAGCCGATTTTTTTCCAGGCGGCGTGTATGCAGGGGATGTTCGGCGGTATTTACGGCGACGGAGACCAGCAGATGGAGATGTATTACAACGGTCCCGGTCAGTGCATTTACGACAAGAACAAAAAATGCGATTCCTGCCGCAAATGTCTGCGCGGCGACTGGAATATGCCGGAGCCGGTTTAAGCTCCGCCCATTCGTTAAAGACTCTCTATCCGGCGCAGCGTCGCCGTGAAATACTCCGGCAGCGGCGTTTCAAGGCTGATTAATTCCCCCGTGCGCGGGTGAACGAACGCCAGCGCGCGCGCATGCAGGCATTGCCCCTGACGGGGCGCCTCGCGCCCCGCTTCGCGCGGCGCTGTTATAGTACGCGCTGATTCCGGACGCGATGATATTGGCGCGACGCGCAGCTCAGGGAAGCGCGCGTCGCGCCCGCCGTATGCCTCGTCGCCGAGTATGGGGTGTCCCGTGTGCGCCATGTGCGCGCGTATTTGATGCGTTCTGCCTGTTTCAAGGCGGAAGCGCATATGCGTGAAGCCCGCATAGCGCGCGATTATTTCATAGTGCGTAACGGCGCGGCGTCCGCCGACGGCCGGCACGGCTTGCCGCTTGCGGTCGGTTTTGTGCCTCGCGAGATTTGCGTCCACTGTGCCGCTATCCGTCGGCGGCGCGCCCTTTATGATGGCTTCATAGACGCGCGCAAGCGTGTGATCTGATAGCTGGGCTGCCAGCCTCCCGTGCGAAAAATCGTTCTTTGCGGCGATTATAAGTCCGGAGGTGTCGCGGTCTATCCTGTGGACTATCCCCGGACGGAGCTTTCCGCCTATGCCGGAAAGGCTCTCGCCGCAGTGATAAATCAGTGCGTTGACAAGCGTTCCTCCGCGATGCCCGGGGGCGGGGTGAACAACCATCCCGCGCTGTTTGTTTATGACGATGACATCCGCGTCCTCAAAGACGATATCAAGCGGTATCGCCTGCGCCTCGGCGCTTGTCGGCTCCGGCGCCGGCAGCTCTATGATAAAGCGCTCTCCCGCCGATATTTTCGCGTTTTTTTTCGCGGTGACGCCGCCGGGACCTGTGACAAGCCTCAATTCAATCAGCCGTTGCGCCGCCGAGCGCGTGATGCCGGAAAGCCTTTTCGCAAGCAGCACATCAAGGCGCAGTCCGGCGTCGGCTTCAAGCGCCGTTATCTCCGCTGTTGTCGGGTTTTTCATTGCTGTTACTGCTTCTGCTGCTATCATTGCCGCCGCCGTTTTGCCCGGCGGCTAAGTCGCGATAATATTCCTCCAGAATACGCTCCTCTGTAAGCTCCTCTGCAAGCTCCCTTGTGTCCGTCTGTGTGTCCGGCGGCGTGTCCGGAATATCTGCCAATATATCATCTGCCAATGTGCGCTCCATCGCGACGACGGGGCTTTTTCTTTGCCCGGCGTCTCGCGGGCGAGTTCCCGAGGGGATAAGCGTGTGAATCAAAAGCGCCACGCCGCCGAGGACGATAAACACATCCGCGACGTTGAACACCGCGAAATTCACAAACAGCGGCTCAAACATATCAATCACCCTGCCGGTGTCTATGCGGTCTATCAGATTCCCGACGGCGCCGCCGAGTATCGACGCCGTGGCAAAGCGGGCGAAGCCGTCGCGTTTATAAAAAATTATCATCAGCACAAGCGCAAGCACGGCGGCGGATGAGAGGGTGACCAGCAGCCAGCGCATATCGGAAAGTATTGAAAACGCCGCGCCTGTATTCTCTGTGTGCGTCAGGCGCAGGATGCCGGGGATCAGCTCTATCACCTGCCCCGGGTCAAGCGTTCTTGCTATCCACAGCTTAAACAGCCTGTCAAGCAGGACGATAAGCCCCGCGAAAATGAAATACAGCATCAGCCTACGGTTTCCGCGCAACGCGGGCAAAGCTCCGGGTGCGCGGAATTTTCACCGACGCGGGCGTCATGCGTCCAGCAGCGCGCGCACATCGGGGCGTCCGACGCCCTCACCGCGGCTGTTATGCCGGGTATGCCGATGTCCACGGCGTCTGTTTCCCCGGCGGCGTCCGCCGAGACAACGACAATTTTGACATCCGAGACGATAAGCAGCTCCGCGAGCTTATATGTCAGCGCGTCGGCGTATTTTTTTTGCGCGTCGTCGGTGATAAAGAGCGTCACCTCCGCGTCCAGCGGCTTGCCCACTGTTTTCTCCGCGCGGGCAAGCTCCAGCGCTTTATTCACCGCTCCGCGCAGCGCAAGCAGGCGCTCCCACTTG
>JAIRRO010000169.1 GCA_031255955.1 Oscillospiraceae bacterium | reverse complement strand
CTGGCTTGACAAGGAGAACGGCGTCCGACGCGAGATTTATCGCGACGTGACGAGAGAGATTATCATCGGCTTTGAATACAACGATTCCGACGGATCGCTCATATGGTTCACGGTGGAGCAGGGGGAATGAGCGCCGCAGATACCAATACCGCAGCGCCCGCCGCGGAGGCTGCGCGTCTGCGCGCCGAAATATCGCGGTATGCGGACAGCTATTACAACAGCGATACTTCGCTTGTAAGCGATTTTGAATACGACGCTCTCATGCGCCGCCTGCGCGAGATAGAGCAGACGCACCCGGAGCTGGCTTCTCCCGATTCACCGACGGCAATCGTCGGGGGCGAGGCAAGTCCCGCGTTTTCGCAGGTGGTTCATCCGACGCCGCTGCAAAGCCTGAACGATGTGTTTTCTTTCGATGAGGTGCTGGCATTCGCCGCCAAAACAGAGGAATACGCCGCGCCGGAGTCCGGCTATGTCGTAGAGCCGAAAATCGACGGACTGTCCGTAGCGCTGTACTATGAAAACGGCGTGCTGACGCGCGGCGCGACACGCGGCGACGGCGTCACGGGAGAAGATGTGACGGCGAATATTTTCACCATAAAATCCGTGCCGCGCCGCTTGAATAACGCGCCTGAAAAAATAGGCGTGCGCGGCGAGGTATATATGCCGCGCTTCGTTTTCGAGGAAATTAACGCCGAGCGCGAGATAAATGGCGAGCCGCCGATGGCGAACCCCAGAAACGCGGCTGCCGGTTCTCTGCGTCAGCTTGACCCCGCCGTGTGCGCGGCGCGGCGGCTGGATATGATTATTTTTAATATTCAGTACATTGAGGGCATACCGGACGGTCGCGTCTTCGCATCCCACGCGCAGACGCTGGATTATCTCAGCGAGCTGGGTTTTCACACGGTGCCGTATGGCGTTGTGCGTGACGGCGACGCGATTACAGCGGAGCTGGAGCGTATTGGCGAGAGCCGCGGGGAATTTGATTTTGATATTGACGGTGCGGTGGTGAAGATAAATTCCCTTGCGGCGCGCGTGGAGCTGGGCGGTACGGCAAAGGCGCCGCGCTGGGCTGTTGCGTACAAATATCCGCCGGAGGAGAAGGAAACTGAGGTTTTGGACATCATCGTGCAGGTGGGTAGAACGGGCGTTTTGACCCCGAAGGCGCTTGTGCGCCCCGTGCGGCTGTCCGGGACAACGGTATCGAACGCGACGCTGCACAACGCGGATTTTATATCCGAGCGCGATATACGCATCGGCGACGCCGTTATTATCCGCAAGGCGGGAGAGATAATTCCCGAGGTTGTGGAGGTCATCGCCGAAAAGCGTCCGAAAAGTGCCGTGCCATACGAATTCCCGCGCGAGTGTCCCGTCTGCGGCAGCGAGGTGTCGCGCGACGAGGGTGGAGTTCATATTCGATGCCGTGGCGCGGAGTGTCCCGCGCAGCTGCTGCGAAATATTGTTCATTTCGCCTCGCGCCGCGCTATGGATATAGAGGGCTTGGGCGTCGCGGTGGCAAAGCAGTTGTTAGAGGCGGGGCTTATCGCGTCGGCGGGAGATTTATATTTCCTTGACACGCAGCGGCTTGAGACGCTGGAGCGGTTCGGCAAAAAATCCGCCGAGAATTTGCTTGCGGCTATCGAGAAATCCAAATCGCGCGGGCTGGCAGCACTGCTTTACGCGCTGGGCATCCCGCAGATAGGGGAGAGCGCCGCGCGGGCGCTCGCGGGGCGATTTTTGAGCATGGACGCTGTCGAAGCCGCCGACGCGTCAGAGCTTATCGCAATGCCGGATTTCGGGGAAACAACGGCAAAATATCTGCAGGCTTGGCTGAAAAATCCGCAGTCGCAGCACTTGCTTGGACGCTTGCGCGCAGCGGGCGTCGATATGACCGCGCCCGCGCCTCAGACAGAGGGCAAATTCACCGGAATGACCTTCGTACTCACGGGCGCGCTGTCAGGCTACACGCGCGATGAGGCGTCGCGTTTGATTGAAGAACGCGGCGGAAAAACATCGTCCTCCGTGTCGAAAAAGACCGGCATCGTCATTGCGGGGGAGGACGCGGGCAGCAAGCTGCAAAAAGCCGAGGCGCTTGGGGTGCGGATAATTAACGAAACGGAATTTGAGGATATGCTTAAAAACTGAGGGAATTCAAATGACAATAAAAAACGATATGCCGAAAAACGATATGCCGCGTGAAAAGCTGAATAAAAAGGGTGCCGAGGCGCTCAGCGACGAGGAGCTGCTGCAAGCCGTAATCGGCAGCGGCGGCAAGGGCAACAATTTTAAGCGCATCGCTAAGAATCTGAACGATGTAATCGCCAAGGTCGGCGCGGATAAATTGACGGTTGAAGACGTAAAATCCGTGAAAGGCATCGGCGACGCCAAGGCAACCATCGTATTCGCGGCGCTTGAATATTGGCGCAGACACTTCACAAAGCAGACGCGCCCGATAATCGATTCGCCGGAAAAAGCGGCGCAGCAGCTTGATTTTATCAAGGACAAGCGTCAGGAGCATTTTGTGCTGCTTACGCTGGACGGCGCGCGGCGGCTTATCAATCGCCATATTGTGTCGGTGGGGACGCTGACCGCCTCGCTGGTGCATCCCAGAGAGGTTTTTGCCCCCGCGATAGAGGACAGGGCGGCGTCCATAATCATCGCGCACAATCACCCCAGCGGCTCGCTTGTCATCAGCGCGCAGGACACAGAGGTGACGCAGCGCATACGCGAGGCGGGGGAGCTTATGGGCATACAGCTTGATGACCACATAATCGTCGCCGAATCGGGCTTCGTGAGCGCGAAATACTGATGCAATTGCAATTACGGCACATCCGACGGCTTTTGTCAGCTCCGGCGCTGCTTCTCGCCGCGCTATTACTTGCTGCGCTGCTCGGCGCTGTGCTATTTGGCTGCGCGTCATATCGGGAGTATACATCAGAATTTTTCGCGATGGATACGGTTATGAGCATCGCGGCATACGGCGAAAACGCGGAGAGCGCCGCGAGCGAGGTCGAGCGGCGTATATATGAGCTTGACGCGCTTTGGTCAATCGGGAATCCAAGCAGCGATATATCGCTGCTAAACAGCGGCAGGCGCGACGCGGAGCTAAATCCCGAAACGGATAAAATTCTGCGGGAGGCTGAGCGTGTGCGCGATATGACAGACGGCGCGTTTGACGAGCGCATTTTCGCGGCGGCGGAGGCGTGGGGCTTTTATTCCGGGGAATACAGGGTGCCGACGCAGGACGAGCTGCGGCGGCTGATATCGCTGCGCGATAAAATCGACCTCGGAGCTATTGCCAAGGGATACGCCTCCGATGAGGCGGCGGAGCTGCTACGCGACGCGGGGATAAGCTCCGCGATTATAAACCTCGGCGGGAATGTGTATGCGATAGGCGGCAAGCCAGGCGGCGGTGATTGGACGGTTGGCGTCCGCGACCCGTTTAATTTATCAAAAAACATAGTGACCCTAAAGCTGCGCGACCGCGCCGCCGTGACGTCCGGCGGATACGAGCGGTATTTTGAGCAGGACGGAGCGCGGTATCATCACATCCTTGACCCGCGCACGGGATATCCCGCCGACGCGGGACTTGCATCCGTAACGGTTGTGTCCGAAAGCGGAACGCTGGCTGACGGACTGAGTACCGGGCTTTTCGTGCTGGGCAAGGAGCGCGCGCTTGAGCTTTGGCGCGAAAACAGAGCGCTTTTCGACCTTGTACTCATCGAAAACGACGGAACCGTGACAATTACGGAGGGGATCAAAAAAGCCGGATCCTCCGGGCGCTTAACAACCGTTGCAGCAGAGAGCATAATAGGCATTTACAAGAACGGAGAGCGCATACACACAGCGGAGCTTGACGCCGTTTCGGAGCCGTATGATGTCAAGGCGGGGGAGGGGAATATCGTCCGCGTTGCCCCGGGCGAGGTATATATGCTCTCCGCCGACTGCCGCGACCAAATATGTGTGCATCACGCGGCGCTGCGCCGCGGCAATGGCGAATCCAACAGACCCTTCGACGCGGAAACGCCGATAGTCTGTCTGCCGAACAATGTAGTGGTGAAATGGGAGCTGGCGCCGTGAAAAACGCGAAAAGACTGACAAGGCTCGCCGTACTCACCGCGGTTTCGCTTGCCGTATACTGGGCGGAGACGCAAATTCCGCCTATTGCACCGGTGCCGGGGATTAAGCTCGGTCTGGCGAACGCCGTGACGCTGTTTGTGCTGTACTCCGACGGAATACCGGGCGCGGCGGCGGTGTCATTGGCGAGAATCCTGCTCGGCGGATTCGCAACGGGGTTCTCAATGCTGTTATACAGCCTTGCAGGCGGCGCGGTAAGCTTTCTTGCGATGGCTGCGGTATACAAACGCGCGGGAGCGCGGCGCGGCTTTCTCACCGGCGCGCTTGGCGGGGTGATACATAACACGGCGCAGCTTGCCGTCGCGGCGGCTGTCACCCGAACGCCTGAGATTTTTGCGTATTTCCCCCTCCTCTTTATTTCAGGAGCAG
>JAIRRO010000151.1 GCA_031255955.1 Oscillospiraceae bacterium | reverse complement strand
CCATGCGGCGCCTACAGTCGTCCAGCCGCGTGACGTCGCGCCGCAGCATGTTGGCGTATGCCATCAGGTAGTGCGCGAGCGTGGAGGGCTGCGCGCGCTGCATGTGTGTGTACGCGGGCATTACGGCGTCGAGGTTTTGCTCCGCCATGCCACACAGCGTTTCGAGCAGTTTTATGAGTCCGCCGCGAATTTCGGATATCTCATGTTTCAGATACAGCCGAAAATCAAGCGCGACTTGGTCGTTACGGCTGCGCGCCGTGTGCAGACGCTTGCCCGCCTCGCCTATGCGCCGCGTGAGTTCGGCTTCTATCGCCATATGTATATCCTCGTCGGATTGCCGGAACTCAAAGCTCCCGGACTCAATGTCCTCTTGTATCTCCGTCAGGGCAGATATAATAAGCTCGGCGTCCCGCGCGGGGATTATGCCGCGCGCGGCGAGCATAGCGGCGTGCGCCTTTGAGCCTGCTATATCCTCTTTATACATGCGGCTGTCAAAGGAGATGGACGCGTTGAACTCATCGACGAGCGCGTCGGTATCCTCCGAAAATCCGCTTGACCATAGCTTTGACATAATGCTTACCCCCTCAGCCCTTCACCCATTCCAAATATTTCGCGGCTGTCGCCTCCGCGAAGGCTTCCACCATCTCCGGCGAAAAAAATTCCGATCTTTCACCCGCGCTGCCCGAGTGCTTGCGGCGGACGCGGTCAATGTACCAATCCAGCTCCAGCGGCACGGGCAGCGGCGTATCCAGCGTGCGTGTATCGGCGAGCGACACGGAATCTATGCGATCCCAAACACCGCGCGACCACGGCATATTGTGATACATCCAGTGACTGGCGCTCCCCTGCTCGCTGCGGTACGCCCAAAACCAGTGGCGTGATGTGTCGGTGTGACTCGCCTCATATCGCGGCACCGTTTCCACGTCCCATATCGCGTCCGCGAACAGGTGCAGCAGCCATCCCTCATCAAACGGCTTTGATAAATCCAAGCTGTCACGCAGCTCCGCAAGCGCAGCTCCACGATCCGGGCGGTCGCGGAGATGAATATAGCTCTTTATCTCGCGCGCGTCCGTGTAGTCCGGCGACATGCTGCCCGAAAAGAAGAGCCCGTCCCCGTCCGGTCGCACAAGCCGCGCAACCGCGAGGTGCATCATCATTGCCGGCATTATCAGCCTCCGCGACGCGCGTCAAGCAGCGCCCGCACCTTCACCGGCAGACCGAAGAGATTTATGAAGCCTTCGGCTTCCCTTTGGTCATAGTCGCTCTCGCCGAAGCTGGCAAGCTCCTCGCTGTACAGGCTGTATTTGCTCCACACCCCGGCGTTGATGACATTGCCCTTGTACAGCTTCAGCCGCACCTTGCCGGTTACTGTCTCCTGCGTTTTATCGACGAAGGCGGAGAGCGCCTCGCGCAGCGGCGTGAACCAGAGTCCGTTGTATACAAGCTCCGCGAATTTTTGCGCGACAAGCTCTTTGTAATGCGCCGTGTCGCGGTCAAGCGTTATCGTCTCAAGCACCTCGTGCGCGTGATATAGAATGGTCCCGCCCGGCGTTTCGTATACCCCGCGCGATTTCATCCCGACGAGGCGATTTTCCACGACGTCAAACAGTCCGATTCCGTGCTTTCCACCCAAAGCGTTGAGGCGGTATATGATTTCTGTCGCGGAGAGCGCTTCGCCGTCAATCGCCACTGGGCAACCGCGGCGGAACTCAAGCTCTACATATTCCGCCTTATCCGGCGCGTTCTCCGGGGATACGCCAAGCTCTAAAAACCCGGGCTTGCCATATAGCGGCTCGTTCGCGGGGTCTTCCAAATCCAGCCCCTCATGCGAGAGATGCCAGAGGTTTTTATCCTTGGAATAGTTCGTCTCGCGGCTAATTTTCAGCGGAATATCGCGCGCCTCGGCGTAGTCAATCTCGTCGTCGCGACTTTTTATATCCCATTCGCGCCACGGGGCAATGACCTTTATATCCGGAGCAAACGCCTTAAACGCCAGCTCAAACCGCACCTGATCGTTGCCCTTACCCGTGCAGCCGTGCGCGATGGCGTCCGCGCCTTCTTTCAGCGCAATCTCCGCGATGCGCTTTGCCATAACGGGTCGCGCGAACGATGTTCCCAGCAGAGACCCTTCATATTTCGCCCCGGCTTTAACCGTCGGGATGATAAAATCGTTCACGAATTCATCCCGCAGGTCCTCTATGTAGAGCTTTGATGCGCCGGTTTTCTTAGCCTTTTCCTCCAATCCGTCAAGCTCTGTGCCCTGCCCGACGTCAACGGATACGGCGACAACCTCGCAGTCGTCATAATTTTCCTTGAGCCACGGGATAATTATCGATGTATCCAAGCCTCCCGAATACGCCAGCACAACCTTTTTGACGCTGCCCTTACCTGTGTTTTTTCCTGACATCTTAATGTTCCTCCTGTATTTTTCGCGTTCTATGACGCATATTGTACCACACGCGTTGCCGCATTGCAATAGGCAATATGCACAAAGATGAATTTAATTTTCATCATTTATGCATAATTATTCATTTTCTCAGTGTTGCTATACATCCATCGCCGCAAAAAATCCGCCGTGGACGGCGCCGTCTACCTTGCCCACCTTTTTGCAGTCCCCGACAAGCGTCACCGACGGCGCTTTACCGCACAGCTCGAAATACGCAGTATCGTTCGGCTTCATCCCCACGGCGTAAAACACCTTCTCCGCCGACGCTGTTTTCAGCTCCCCGCGATGCTCGTATATAACGCCGGAATCCGTAATTTCAAGCGTTTTCGCCTCTGTTATAATCGTGACTCCGAGCCGCTCCACAGCGCGCGAAATCCCGAGCTTGTACACCCCGGACGCCTCCCCGCCGTAATCCGCCGCCAGCTCTATCACCGTGACGCGCGTGCCAAGACCGGCTAAATGCAGTCCCGCCTCCACGCCGACAAGTCCCCCGCCGATTATCACGGCGTCGCGGGCTACACTACCCTCGTCGTCGAAATATGCCTGCGTTGCGTGGCGCGAGCGCTCAAAGCCCTTTATGAACTCCGGAACGGCGGGTGTGCTTCCGGTGGCTACGATAATCGCGTCCGGCTGAAGCTTTTCTATCAGCTCGTCCGAGGGCATGGTATTCAGCATCATGTGAATATCCGCCTTTTCGGCTTGGCGCACTAAATAATTTTTGAAGCGACGCAAATCGGTTTTCAGCTTGTCCGAATCCGTAAAGCGCAAAAGCCCGCCGAGCGCGCCGGTTTTTTCGACAAGCGTCGTTTCGTGTCCGCGCTCGCTCGCCGTAATCGCCGCTTGAAGTCCCGCGGGACCACCGCCCACCACAAGCACGCGCTTTTTCACCGGCGCCGTTATATGCTGCTCCCCGAAGCCGAGCCTCGCCTCACGCGCTGTCAGTGGATTTGCGCTGCATACGAAGTGGCGCGTCGCGTTGTCGCTATCCGTACAGTTGAGGCAGCGCAGACACGGACGAATATCGTCCTCGCGCCCCTCGGCAGACTTTTTCGGCAGAAACGGGTCTGCTATCAATGCTCTGGACATTGATACGCCGTCGGCGCGCCCGGAGGCGATAATTTCCTCCGCCTGCGCGGGGTCCAATATCGAGCCTACCGTAAACAGCGGCATTTTCACCTTGCCGGAGCGCTTTATCTCTTCCGCCAGCTCCACATTTTGCCCCCACGGGATATACGGCGTCGCGAAGATATGCTCAAAATCGTCCGTCGAGACCTCCGCCATATCCGCGTATTCGTCCGCTCGCGATAAAAACTCCGCAACGTCCGCCGGTGTATACCCGCCCTCGCGCCGCTCGGAGCCGGACACGCGCAGAAAGACAGCGCTGCCACTCCCCAGCCGCTCACGCACGGCGCGTATCACGCGCAAGGGGAAGCGCATGCGGTTTTCTAAGCTGCCGCCGTATTCGTCGGTTCTGACATTTGTTATCGGGGATAAAAATTGAGACAGCAGCCAGCCGTGCCCGCAGTGTATCAGCACGGCGTCAAAACCCGCCCGCGCGTAATACTCCGCGGCGTCGGCATATTCCCCCACAACGCGCTGCATATCCTCCTGCGTCATCGCCCGGGTGACGCCGCCATACGGATTTTCGCCCCCGGATGGGCTGACAAGCCGCGATAAATCGCGGTTGACGCGCGGTCTGGCGCTGAACCCGCCGTGTGTAAGCTCCACCAGCGCAACAGCGCCGTGCTCGTGTATCGCCTGCGCCATCTCGGAATATACAGCGGCGTTTTCAAGCGTCATTTCCATCGCCGTGGTGTGGTTCCCGCCGTCGCCGACGCTCGCTTCTCCCAGCGTGATTATCGCCGCCCCGCCGCGCGCCTTGTGCTCGATATACCTGACATAGTATTCGTCGGGACACCCCCCAAGCGTTCGCAGCAGCATATTCGGCGCCGACATTATCCTGTTTTTCAAAATCAGGTTCCGGATTTTCATCGGAGCAAGCAGCCTCGGATATTTTTGCGTGTACATTTTGCTGTCCCCCTGCATATATTTTTTGCGCGGGGATCGCCCCGCACATTCTTTCCTTGATTTTACCCTATTACGGGAGGAAAGTAAAGAAAAAAAGCCGCGGCGCGATATCGTTGCAGCGCAAGCGCTTTTTCGACTTTTTTGGATATATTTCTCCGTCCGCGGAACGTTTCAGGTTATTTATTTTTCATTATTTTCATTTTTTTTCGTATTTTGTGTTGAATTTCGTCAAGAAGTGTGATATTATAACCTGACTGAATTCATTTGCGGCACGGAAACGCCTCGGAAATTGTCGTTTTTGCCCGTGTTTCAGCGAATAATATGCCTTCGGTGGCGTGGGGGTTTTTTTGTATGACAGCGCTTTTCTCAAAAGCATGGACTCAAGTTAAAGAATTTTTCGCAAAGATGGAGCGTTCCGCTCGTATCCGTTTCGGGATTCTATCCGGCATCATCGTCGTCGGTGCGATTATCCTGGCTATAATTCTCAGCCGCGTAAACTACGGCATACTATATTACAACCTGCCTCCCGCAGAAGCGGGTTCAATCATCGCCGCGCTGTCCGAGCGCGGCGTCCCCTATAGGACAGAAGGCTCCGGCACGATTTTAGTCCCCGAGGATCAAATCTCCGAGCTGCTAATGACCCTCTCGTCCGAGGGATACTCCGATTCAACCAACCTGGACTTCTCTATTATAGAAAACAGCTCCGGCTTCGGCGCTACAGATTTAGAACGGCAAGCCTACCTCGGCTTTCAATATCAGGACAACATCCGCCGCGTGCTGATGCGCCTTGATAAGGTTGAAAACGCCAGCGTGCTGATATCCCTGCCGCAGTCCTCATCCTTTGTGTTTGCCCGCGACGCGCGCGACGCCACAGCCTCCGTTCAGCTGCAGCTTAAAAACGGCTCAACGCTCACCGCCGCTGAGGCTGTGGCAATCGGCGAAATCGTCGCCGCCGCCGCGCCGGGACTTGTCCCCGAAAACGTGCGCATAGTCGATTCGGCACTGAATCTATATTCGGCGGTGCCGCTTCCTGAGGATATCGTCACCGAAACCTCTGACGCCGCTGTCATTGCCAGTCAAATAATGCTGGAAACACAGGTGAAGCAGCAGCTTGAAACCTCCGTCGTGAATTTATTAACGCCCGTGTTCGGCACGGATCGCGTAAAGGTCGGCGCTTCTGTAACGCTGAACTTCGATCACGAGGTTTCGGAGATAATCGAATTCGCCCCGCCCGTCCCGGGAGAGCTTGACGGTATGATTATCAGCCTTGAGCGCATACGCGAGCTTGCCCGCGACAACGCGGCGGCGGGAGGCGTCCCCGGCACAGACTCCAACGGTATGGGTTCGACAGAGGATATTGACGGCACAACCGAATATCCCTACATTGAATCAGACGACGGCGAAAACTATTCCAAGCTCCTTGAAACCATAAATTATGAGCTGAACCGCACCACCACGCAGCTTGAAAAGGCACGCGGAACGGTGCAGCGTCTGTCTATCGGTGTGCTGATAGATTCCGGCTCGGTTGAAGAGGATTATACCGCAGAGGTGCGCTCGCTTGTCGCTAAGGCTGTGGGCGTCTCGGAGGATAGCGTTTCCGTTCAGCGGCTGCCCGTCACCGCGATAAGCGACCCGATATCCGATACCCTGACAGCGCAGTCTGACCTGCTGCGTGACCTGAAGCTGCGCGACCTGCTTAAAACACTTTCCATCTGCATCACAGCCTTAGTGGCTCTCGGCGTGGTGCTGCTGGTAATTCGCGGTGTTCTGCGAAGCAACGCGGAGAAGCAAGCCGCGGCTGCGCTGGCGGCGGAGGGTCCTCCCGACGACGAATCCGGCTATGGCTCCTTAACACTTGACGATTACGGCAGCTATGACGGGATGGACGGCGTGTCCTATATGCCCGGCTCCGGCGCCGGTTCGGATGCGTATACGGGCGTCACCTCCTCTGAGCTTGAGGACATCGTACCTGATGAGCTTGACGATATGGTCGGGCAGCCCAATATGATAGAACAGCTTGAGCGTATGATAGAGCGCGATCCGAAATCGGTCGCGCAGATACTGCGCAACTGGCTGACTGAGGATTGAAAGGAGACGGGTTCAAGATAATGGCGAATTACGAATACAACTATGAGCTTACAAACAGAGAAAAGGCGGCTGTGCTTCTCGTCTCTCTCGGAAAAAATTACTCCGCGGAGCTGTTCCGCCAGCTAACCGAAGATGAGGTTAGCGATCTGACGCTGAACATCGCCACGCTGCGCCGTGTCCCCTCCGAGCAGCGCGAGCGCGTCATCGACGAATTTTATCAGATGTGCCGCGCCGAGAAATACGTTCAGGACGGCGGCATTGAATATGCGCGCGAGCTGCTGCAGGCTTCCGTCGGCGCCGAAAAAGCGGAGGAACTGCTCAGCAAGCTCAGTTATTCGCTTCAGGTGCGCCCGTTCGGCTTTGTCCGCCGGATAGACGCCGCCCAGCTCTTACAGCTTATCCACAACGAGCATCCCCAAACCATCGCGCTGGTTCTCAGCTATACAGAGCCGAAGCAAGCGTCAGAGGTCATCTCTCAGCTGCCGCCGGACAGTCAGGCGGACATCATCCGCCGCATCGGCGATATGGGTATGGCGTCCCCCGAATATATTAAAGAAGCGGAAGCGATATTAGAACGCAGCATCGCGTCAATGGGTTTTTCCGACCAGACAAATCCCGGCGGCATATCGTCAATCGTCGGCATCTTCAACGAGCTGGATCGCAGCTCGGAAAAAAACATCCTCGAAATTCTCGACAGAGACGATCCCGCCCTCGCGGAGGAAATCCGCGCGAAGCTGTTCGTGTTCGAGGACCTCACCAAGCTCACGAACCAGTCCATTCAGCGCGTGCTCAAGGAGGTCAACAACTCCGATCTCGCTATCGCGCTCAAGCTGGCAACGGACGAGGTCAAGAAGCTCATCTTCAGCAACGTCTCCGCGCGTATGAAAGAAATGATAGAGGACGATATGGACGTCATGGGTCCCGTTATGCTCCGCGATGTCGAAGACGCGCAACAGCGCATCGTCAGTGTCGTTCGTCGACTTGAGGATGAAAACGAGATCGTCATCAACCGCGGAGAGGGGGAGACGATGATTGTTTAAGGTGAGCCGGGACAGCGTGCGCGCCGTACCGCTGTCGCTCTCCAGAATCGCAGGCGAGGCTCCGCCCTCCGCCGCGGCGACGGACGTCGCTCCGCCGCCCGATTTGCCCCCCGCACCGCCCGAAAAATCGGCAGCGGAGCTTGAGCTTGAAGCCGCCCGCGCCCGCATAGCGGAGGAAACGGAGGCTGCCCGCCGCGAGGCTGACGCCATCCGCGCCGCAGCGGAAAGCGAAGCTGCGGATATACGCGCCGCAGCGGAGCTTGACGCGGAGCATGTGCGCTCCGAGGCGTCCTCACGCGGCTTTGACAAGGGCTATGCCGATGGCGAGGAGCGCGCGGCGCGCGACGGCGAGGCGGAGCTTGAACGGCGCTCGGCAGAGCTTTATGAAGCAAATCAGGAACGCATCGGCGGCTTTCTCGCGTCTGTGAACCGCGAGCTTGCTTCGGCGCGCGACGAGCTGCTCAAAAACGTTCTTGACCTTTCAATGGATATATCGCGAAAAATCGTCGGTGAGGCGCTGCGTCAGCCGGAATATTTAATGGCGATGATAAACGCCGCCGTGTCGGGTCTCGGCGTCGGCGACAGCCTTACAGTGCGCCTCAGTCCGGACGCGGCGGCAACTCTTTTCCCCGACGGCGTTGCTTCGCTTGTCGTTGACGGGCTTGAGGTGCGCGCCATAATAATCCCCGACGTCACGCTGACAGAGCACGGGCTTTTGATTGATTTCGGGCGCGAGGATAAAATCGTGCGCGCGGACGCCGGTGCCGAAACGCAGCTCGGTGTGATTGACGAGCAACTGCGCCGCCTTGAGGAGGATTCCGTGGACGATGCTGAAGCTTGACGCCGCAAAATCCAAAATAGCCTCCCTCGACACGCGCCGCTATACGGGGCGCATCGTGAAAATCGTCGGGCTTGCCGTGGAGGCGACAGCGCCCTCCGCGCGCATCGGGGACGTTGTCACCATTCATCTGCCGCGCGGAGACAGAACCGTTGACGCCGAAATCGTCGGCTTTAAGGACTCCCTCGCGCAGCTTATGCCATATGGCTCTCTTGACGGCGCGGGACTGGGCTGCGCCGTGGAATACTCCGACCGCACGCTCGTAATTCCCGTCGGAGAAGGCTTTTTGGGCAGGGTACTCGATTCGCTGGGTCGCCCGATGGATGACAAGCCCGCACCCGAGCCATCCGCGTGGTATCCCGCGGACTCCCTGCCGCGCAACCCGTTAAAGCGCGAGAGAATCCGCAGCCCACTGCCGCTCGGTGTGCGATCTATCGACGGATTGTTAACGGCGGGTGTCGGACAACGGCTCGGCATTTTCGCAGGCTCCGGCGTCGGAAAATCCACGCTTTTGGGTATGATGGCGCGCCGCGCGGAGGCTGATGTCAACGTCATTGTTCTCATCGGCGAGCGCGGACGTGAGGTGCTGGATTTCATCGAGCGCGACCTTGGCGAGGGTATTTCAAAATCCGTGCTTATCGTCGCCACAAGCGACCAGCCCGCGCTGTTACGCCTTAAATCCGCGCTGACAGGCTCCGCTATGGCGGAATATTTCCGCGACCGCGGCAAAAACGTGCTTCTGATGATGGATTCCCTGACGCGCTTTTCTATGGCTCAGCGCGAAATTGGCATGGCGATGGGCGAGCCGCCCGTATCGCGCGGGTATCCCCCGTCTGTGTACACGCTGATGCCTCGGTTACTTGAACGGGCGGGAACCGCGGAACGCGGCTCGATAACGGGGCTGTACACCGTTCTTGTCGAGGGAGATGACCTCAATGAGCCGATATCCGACACGGCGCGCGGCATACTCGACGGACACATCGTCCTGTCGCGGCAGATCGCAAACTCGCGCTATCCGCCCGTGGACGTACTTGCCAGCGTATCGCGCGTTATGCCGGATGTCGTATCGCCGGAGCATCTTGAACACGCGCAGGAGGTGCGCCGCCTGATATCCATCTATGGCGAGGCGGAGGACCTTATCAATATCGGCGCATATCGCGAGGGCGCGAACTCGGATATCGACCGCGCCGTGCGCCTGCGCTCACGGATAACGGAATTTTTGCGACAAGCCCCCGGCGAGGAAGCCTCCTTTGACGCAACGCTTGAGCGTTTGCGGGCGATAGCGACCGATTAATTTTGACATTTCGACAACAAATTTGCAAGTGTGGCGGTGATTTGATTGAAAAAATTTAAGTTCAGCCTTCAACCTGTCGATAAATATAAAAGAACCATCGAAAAGCTTCAGATGGGTGAGCTGCGTCGCGCGCGCGCGAGCCTGCGCGAGCTGGAGGAACACCGCGATAACCTTCTGCGCGAGCTGGAGGAATCCGGCGCGCGCCGCGCCGACGAGCTGGAACGTGGTTTACCCGCGGAGGAATTCATCGCCTATGACAGGTATTTCAGGCGGCTGCGCGAGCAGTGCGAGGATCTTGCACCCAAAATCCTTCGTGCGCAGCGCGAGGTCACAGAGCGCGAGGCGGCTCTCATCCGCACGAAAAACGAGCTGAAAGCCTACGCAAAGCTGCGCGACCGCGAATTTTCCGAATGGCGCGCCGACGTCGCCGCCGAGGAAGCTCAGATAATCGGCGAGTTTGTTTCATTCACCGTATCCGCGCCGGAGGCTCCAACCGCAGCCGCGCGGTAGACATAAGCGGTAGACATAAAAATATCCCATCACTATTATTACAATCATCGGAGAGATACAATGGCAGTTAAAGCAGCAACAGCGTCAATAGCGGATCTTGCAGCGGCTCCTGCAGCGGCTTCGGCTTCGGCGGCAGCCCCCGCCGTTGCGGCGGATCTCCCGCCCGTTACCGACGACGCAAAGAATACGCCCGCCGAGAAAAAGAAAAAATCAAAGACTGCCTCCGAAGGCGCAAAGCCCCGCGGCGGACTTATCGCAATTCTCATCTCCGTCGCTGTGGTGCTTATTGTCGTCGCCTTTTTCGTACTCGTCGCGGCGGTCGATTTGTTCGGTCTGCGCGGCGAGCTGATTCTTGCCGTCAACAGGCTTGACCCCGCCTTCACCACGCTCGAGACGCGCACTGCCGCCATGGACGAGCGCGAGGAAGCCTTAAACACGCGCGAAACAAAGCTTGAGCTTGAGCAGGCGCGCCTGAACACCACGCGCGAGGACCTTGTAAACCGCGAGCAGGAGCTGGTCGCCACCGAGGTATCACGCATTCCGCTTTACAGACAGCCGATGTCCCCGCAGGATATTGAGGATATAAAGGCTCTCGCCGCCACATATCAGGCGATGAGTCCCTCCAGCGCCGCGGAGATATTGTCTCACCTATACTCCACCGACGGAAGCGCCGCCATACTATATTATATGTCAGGTAAGTCCTCCGCCGCCGTACTCTCCGCGATGGACCCCGAGCTTGCAGCCGAAATTACGGAGATACTGCTCACCAAGTGAGCGCACCTAGCTACGGTATCAGTTCGCGCCCTGCGCGAATTTTGATATAATCGCAATACCCCGCAAGAACCTTCGATACGAATTTATGAAAGGAGGTGAACGATATGCAAACATCAAACTTCAGAGCCATAAACGGTATGATTTCTGTGCCGAAGCCGGTTAACATCAGAACTCCGAAGCTCCCCTATCAGCTCGACTCCTTTGGGGACGACACCTTCGGACAAGCGATGAAAAACGCGGCAGAGAAGGCAGCGGCAACGCCCCGCGGTGAACACCCCGCACAAGGCGGCGCCACCACTACGCAACGCCCCTCGGGTAAGCGAGGCGACAGTGCCGGACGCGTCGGTGGAGCCGACAGCGAACGACGCGAAGCACCCGAAGCGCCGGAGACCGATGACGCCGCGGCAGCCGCCGTGATTGCGACAACGACAGCTCCCGCGTCCACGGACGACGCCGCCGCCACCACATCGGCAGAGGAACATACCGGCGTTTCCGTTCTCGGGGGCATGACCACAGAATGGTCGCTCCCGGGGCAGGATGGAGATGAGCTGACGCTCCAATTATCCCCGTCCGAACCCCGCGATACGGCACGGATGCCGGAAACCCCCGCGACGGACGCGGTTCTTGATATGACGGCGGCAGTGCCCGCCGCAGAAGAACCAAATCCGTGCCCCCCGGAGAACGAAAACGCATCTGTAAGCGTGACGCGCACAGCAGCCCCGACGACAGCTATTATCGCGCCCGTCGCCGCGGCGCCGGAGCCGGAGAGCGAACGCCCCGTGTCCGCCCTGCCGGAGGCAGTGCCGCAGCTTACATCCCCCGACGCGACGTCGGGCGCCTCCGCCGCCGACACATCGGAAACCGGCGCGGATAGCCACAGCGACGAGTCAGAAACCCCCACCGAGCCACTCGGCGCTCGTGAATTCGGCTTCGCTCCGGAACGCATCGCAGCCGACGGAGCGCTGCGCGCGGCGTCCGGCGAGATTTCCGTTACGGCGGATGTTCCGCGCGGAGAGCTTATCCCCGCGATGCTGGACAGAATCGAGCTCATGGTGGCTGACGGACAAAAAAGCATGGCAATCAGCCTGAAACCCGAATATCTCGGCAGGGTTTCTATGACGCTGGTGTCAGCCTCGGGCGGCGTGTCCGTAAAAATCCTGGCTGATGACCCCGGCGTGCGCTCTATGATAAACAGTGAAATAGCAGGCATCATCGAGCGTATGAGCGAGCGCGGCATCCGCGTGGTCGGCGTCGAGCTGCCGGATACCGGCATGGGCGGCACAGAGCTTTTTAACCACAGCGCCTTCTCAGGCGGCGGCTCTGACGCCTATGAGCGCGACTTCGCTTCTTCGCAAGCCTTGCCCCGCGCGCCGGGCTCCGGCTCGATATCCACGCGTGAGATCACCGCGGCGGCTGCCCTCTCCCCCGCTTCCCCGTCATATATGCCGCTCTCAACCGTTTACGGCGGCGGCTATGGCTATGAGCTGTGGGACGACGACCTGGCGCACCACGTCAGCGAGGCTTACATCGCGTAACGACATCAAAAGGAGTATCAGAAAAATGGCGGATACCGTTTCAACTGTATCAGACGGCGTAAAAAACACCGGACTGCGTCTGTACACCGATTATCTGGCGCAGCAGCGCAACGTAAAAAGAGAGCTTGGCAAAAGCGATTTTCTATATCTGCTGTCCGCCCAGCTTCAGTATCAAGACCCACTGGAACCGACGAAGGACTCTGACTTTGTCGCGCAGCTTGCCCAGTTTTCATCACTGGAGCAGCTCACCAATATGAGCGGTGCGATGATCGACCTTCAGTCCTATTCGCTCGCGGGCAAATATGTCCTTGCGGAGTATTACGACGAGGACGGCACGGCGCGCGTGGTGACGGGTCTTGTGGACAGAATAATCAAGCACGACGGCGAGAGCTATGCGGAGGTCAACGGGATTTTGGTTAAAACCTCCTCCGTCACGCAGGTGTATGACAACGATCTGTTCACACAGGAAAATCCGCTGCTGTCCGCGTCCGCGTTAATCGGACGCACCGTCACCGCGCAGATAACCTCTGAGCCTGACCCCGAGGATGAAGACGGCGAAGCGTACACAACCACCGTCTCCGGCGTTGTCGTCGGCGTCGCGGTGGAAAACGGCGTGCTTACAGCCTCCGTGGAGCGCGGAACGCTTGATCCGGAGACGGGCGAGCTTGTTTCCGACATCGTAAAAATAATAATCGCGAATATAGTAGACATTCGGCAATAATTGTAGTATAATAAAAAATATTAAGGAGGGCGCTGCTTTATGATGCGTTCACTCTACTCCGGAGTATCCGGACTCCGCAACCACCAAACACGTATGGATGTTATTGCGAATAACATCTCTAACGTCAACACCATCGGCTTTAAATCCTCCCGTGTTGTCTTCCAGGACGTGATGAGCCAAACCTCACGTTCGGCGGGCGCACAGGGGACCCAGTACGGTGGTACGAACCCCATGCAGATCGGTCTCGGCGTCAAAACCGCCGCTATCGACGTTCTGCACACCCAGTCCGCTTTTCAGCGCACGGACAACCCGCTTGACCTCGCCATCGAGGGCGACGGATTCTTCGTGGTTGCCGAAAACGTCGCTTCAGGCACCCCGAATTACAAGTACACGCGCGCCGGCAACCTCTATCTGGACAACACCGGTCATCTCGTGACCTCCGAAGGCTTGTATGTTCAAGGCTGGACGGGTACAAATCCACCGACGCCACCGCAAACGTCGCCCGGCGCCAAAATCGATCTTAAAGACTACAACGGAATATCCATCGACACCAACGGCGTAATCTGGGGACTCAACCCCTCAAATGTAAAGACCCAGATTGCCACCATCGCCATCGCGACCTTCGTGAACCCTCCCGGACTTGAGAAGCAGGGCAGCAGCCTTTACGACGAAACTCCGAACTCCGGCGCCGCTGTCTACAACGTGGCGCGCACAGGCGCGGCGGGCGCCGTGTCCGCCGGCGGCTTAGAGATGAGCAATGTCGACCTCTCCGCCGAATTCACGGATATGATCATCACCCAGCGCGGCTTTCAGGCAAACTCACGCATCATAACAACGTCTGACACGCTGCTTGAGGAACTGATCAATCTTAAACGCTGACACACTTGAGCGCCGCCGCGGCGCTTGATATCCGCGGCGGCGCTCACCGATAATACTGATAGGGGTTGAAGCTGTGATACAGGTTACGCGAATAAACAAGACCGACGTTTTTTTCGTCAACGAGGATCTCATAGAATTTATCGAGGAAACTCCCGACACCGTCATTTCTCTTTCCACCGACAAGAAAATTCTTGTGATGGAGTCCGCCGAAACGGTGATAAGCAGAATCCGCGAGTCTAAGCGCAGCATCTGGCAAGGACACGAGGACCTGCTGAAGACATAACACGGGTAAACCCAATCTCTCAACGAGGTGAAAGGCTTTGGAAATTACAACTGCATTGGGATTGATATTGGGCTTTGCCTGTATAATCATCACCATACTTATCCCCGGCGCCACGCTTGGCGACTACGTTGACATCCCGTCGATCTTTATCGTCGTCGGGGGCGTCGTGGCGTCCACCGTCGTGGCGTACCCACAGAAAACGCTGAAGAACCTTATCAAGGTAATGTCCAACGCGTTCAAGGCGAAAAAGATTGATTTGCAAAACGACATTGATATGATAATCAACGTCGCCAATGTCGCCCGCCGCGAGAGCATCCTCGCCATTGAAGACTCTGTGAGAGCCTTTAACGACCCGTTTTTCTTAAAGGGCGCGATGCTTGTCGTGGACGCCGTTGACCCCGAGCTTGTCCGCGAGGTTATGGAGATGGAGCTTTCGTACATAAAAGACCGTCACTCCAGCTCGCAATCGGTTATTCTTCAAATGTCCTCCTTCTCACCGGCGTATGGTATGATAGGTACGCTGATTGGTCTTATCAATATGCTCGGAAGCCTCACCGATATGGACTCCCTCGGTCCGAATATGGCTGTTGCGTTGGTTACGACGTTTTACGGCGTTATCCTCGCGAACCTCGTATTCACGCCGATTGCCAAAAAGCTGAAGATGATGGGCGACGAAGAGGTTTTGCGCGACGAGCTGCTGCTTGAGGGCATACTGGCGATTCAGGCGGGCGAAAACCCGACGCTGATTCGCGAGCGCTTAAACGCCTTCCTTCCCCACTCCTCTCTTGATAAGCGCGGTGGAGCCTCATCGTAAGAAAGCAGCAAGCTGAGATAAAACCCCGTGCGGCAGAATCGGAATATAGAAAAAAAGGTCGGTGATATATTATGGCAAGACGAAAACGCGGAGGCGGAGATAGCGATGGCGGCGGCGAAGGCGCAAACTGGATGGACACATATGGCGACCTTGTTACGCTATTGCTTTGCTTCTTCGTCCTTCTATTCTCGTTTTCCAGCATAAACGCCGAAAAATGGGAAGCCCTTATCGGTGCCCTGTCCGGCACCAGTGTCATGGAGAACGGTCCCCCGCTTCAAGCGCCTGATCTCGAAATTTTGGACACCACGAACGTCAACCAGATGGACGAGGAGGACAGAATTTTTGCCGAGGCGAACATCGCGGCGCTGGCGAACAGCATCAATGCTTTTATCAACGAAAACGAGCTGCCCGTTGATATGTCTGTCAATCTTGACGACTACACGGTGACGATGCACTTCTCCGACAACATATTCTTCCGCTCCGGCGACGCGGAGCTTATGCCGGAATCAATGCCGATATTGGGCAGTGTAATTGATTTGCTGGCGTCCAGCCGCGATCTGCTGTCTATGATAAATATCGAGGGGCATACTGATAACGTGCCGATTCACACCGCGAAATATCCAAGCAACTGGGAGCTGTCCACGGGACGCGCCGTCAACACGCTTCACTATATCGCGGACACAGGCAGGTTTGATATGGAGCTGTTCTCCGTGGCGGGATATGGTGAATATCACCCGATAGCCGCCAACGACACGCCGGACGGGCGCGCCGCGAACAGGCGCGTGGACTTCGTCATAGAGGCGAAAACACGTCTGCCGGACAATTAAACTGAAACTGCGTCAATAGTATGAAATTTTACAAAATGCGTCAAGGAGTCAAGGTTAAATGAAAAAAATGCTTCCCGTAGTAATAGCGCTTGTGATCGTCGCGGCGGCGGCACTTTACTTTTTCGTAATTCGCGGTATGGGCGACGACGCCGACGCGCCGCTACAAACGGTGACGTTTAACGCCGGTACGTATACGACAAATATCAAGGGCTCCACAAAGTTTTTGAAAAGCACGTTGGTTCTTGTTATCCAGTCGCAAAAGCCGGATGCCGTGATAGAAAAGCTGTCCGCAGATTCCCCCCTGCTGCGTCAGACGGTAACCTTCGCGCTGTCGAGTCTTGATGACGCCCAGCTTCGCGTTGTTGACGACGATCAAGAGAATGTTGACGAGGCGCGGCAACGCGTTATCGACGCCATAAATGAGGCGTTCGGACTCACAGAGGTGACGGGCGCGCTTTTCACCGATTACATCATATCATAGATGGGAGGCTTAATCCTTGCCTGACGAAATTTT
>JAIRRO010000143.1 GCA_031255955.1 Oscillospiraceae bacterium | reverse complement strand
TCCTGCCTCAAATTTATGCGCGATTATCTGATTGCCACAGAGGAAGAGCTGGTTGCCACTAAGTCAGCGGGCGAATTTTTCCTCGCGATGTGCAAGCGCTTCCCGAACGCAAACCTCGTTATGCTCTCAAACGAGATGAACGCCAACGTTTTCAAGGGCGGACGCGATTGGGACTGGCGCGAAGAAGGCGACAAGATAGAGGATTAATGCCCGCGCGCGTTGATAGCAATGATAGCATTGCCGGGATTGATAGGATCGACAGGATTGACATTCTCGGGATACCCTTTGACAGCCGGACGCGAGCCTCCGCGGCGGACGCGGCGATGGAGCTTATCTCCGCGCCGGGGGCGGACGTGCCCTTTATCGTCACGCCGAACCCGGAAATAGTCCGTCTCGCCGGTAAAAACCCGCGTCTGCGTGAGGCTGTTTTGGCGGCGGCGCTGGTGCTGCCGGACGGCGTGGGTATTACGCTCGCCGCGCGGATACTGGGACGACCACTCGCAGAGCGCACGCCGGGTATAGATGTGGCGGAGCTTGTGCTGGAGCGGCTGGCTAAGATTGGCGGCAGTGTTTATCTCTTGGGCGCGAAGCCCGGCGTCGCGGAGCGCGCGGGGGCGCGCCTTTGCGAAAAATACAGCGGACTGATTCTTGCCGGGGCGCGCGACGGGTATTTCACGGATGACGCCGCCGTTATCGCCGATATCAATGCCGCGTCGCCGGAGCTTTTGCTGGTGTGCCTCGGCTCGCCAAAGCAGGAGCTGTGGGCTTATGACAACCGCGCCGCGCTGAAAACGCGCCTTATGGCGTGTCTCGGCGGGTCGCTGGACGTGTTCGCGGGGGATGTGCGCCGCGCGCCGCCCGTTTTCCGCAGACTCGGGCTGGAGTGGCTGTATCGGCTGGCTCGCGAGCCGCGCCGTATTTTCCGTATGGCGGCGCTGCCCCTGTTTATGCTGACGGTGCTGCGTGAAAAAATTGCGCCGCGCGGCGGCGGGAAAAAGGAGGCGCGGGAATGAGCGAGGCTGACGAAAACACCGGTAATTTAACCGTCGCCGCGGGCGGCTTGCCGGCAGCAAATGGTAAGCTGTCAAGAGGCAAGCTGATCGTTATCGAGGGCATAGACGGCAGCGGCAAATCGACGCAGCTGCGCAGGCTTACAAAGCGCCTGACAAAAGAAGGCTTTGACTTTCAATCCGTGCGCTTCCCGCGATATTCGGAGGAACACTCCGCGCTTGTGCGCATGTATCTCTCGGGCGATCTGGGCAAAGCCCCGGGGGATGTTAATGCCTATGCAGCCTCATCGTTTTTTGCGGCGGATCGCTTCGCGTCGTACAAAAAAGAGCCGTGGGGCGCGTATTATGACGGCGGCGGAACGGTTTTCGCCGATCGCTACACAACCTCTAACGCCATTCATCAGGGCGTTAAGCTGCCGCGGGACGCCCGCGCGGATTTCTTCCGCTGGTTGTATGATTATGAGTTTCGGCTGCTGGGATTGCCCGCGCCGTCCGTTGTTTTTCATCTTGCGCTGCCTGTGTCGACGGCGCTTTCCCGGATAGGCTCGCGCGGCGGCGAGAAGGATATTCACGAGCGCGACACGGAATACCTCGCTGCTTGCGCCGAATGTGCCGCAGAGGCTGCCGAAACGCTCGGCTGGATTAATACGAACGCCGCGCGCAGTGTGAATGAAATTCACACGGAGATTTACACCGCCGCCGTGCGAATTTTACGGGAGGTGCGCTGACATGCCTGATATTACGGAAATCCTCGACACGGCGGCTGAAAAACGCGAGCTGCGGCGCGCGATATCGGCGGCGGAGGCGGTGCTTGGCGCGCAGTATCTTTCTTCGTCCGACGAGGCGATATTCAGGCGGCTTATCGCCCTGCCGGAGTTCATAGTGGCGCAGAGCCTGTTGTTCTATTACAGCATCGGCGCCGAGCCGGACACGCATCGCGCCATAGAGCGCGCCTTGGAGCTGGGCAAGCGCGTGTATCTGCCGGAATCGCTGCCGGGCGGCGTGATGAACGCGCGCGCGCTGCACGATTTATCAGAGCTTGTCCCCGCGCGGTACGGCATCCCCGCGCCGCCCGAAACGGCAGAAATTTTGCCGCCGGAGGCTTTGGATTTGATTATCGTCCCGGCGGCGGCGTTTGATTCCACGGGGCGGCGGCTCGGGCGCGGCGGCGGATATTATGACAGATATCTCCCGCGGGCGACAGCGCCGAAAATAGGGTTGGCGCGGGACATATTGATACTGCGCCGCGTCCCGGCAGAGTCGTTTGACGAGCGCGTGAACGGCATAGTCACTGAGAGGCAGGTATTGTTTTTTGCGAAATAGCAGCGCAAGCTATCAAAAGCGGCAGCGATAAATTTTTCCGAGAGCGGCAGCGTTAGATTTTTCCGGGAGCGGCAGCGTTAAATTCTACCGAGAGCGGCAGCGTTAAATTTTTCCGAGAGCGGCAGCGTTAAATTCTACTAGGAGCGGCAGATGGACAACGGGAAGAAGGACAAAAAGAATACGGACAATCGGGAGACGGAGCAGAGCGGCGAGAACTATTACGCCTATCAGTTCAAGGAACACCACTTCGCGCCGTCGCTTCCGGTTATCCCGCCGTCAAGGTCTGCACCCGAAAGGCGCTCCACGGTGGCGGATCTGCCCGTGAACCCACCGGCAAGGTCTGCACCCGCGAGGCGCTCCACGGTGGCGGATCTGCCTGTGAACCCACCGACAAGGTCTGCACGCGCGAGGCGCTCCACGATGGCGGATTTACCGGTAAACCCACAGAGATATGCGTCAACGAGACCATCCACGCAGCCGCGCGACGGCGCTAATAACATCGGCGGTAATCGCCAACCGGCGGAGGCTCCGCGTCCGGTACTGAACGGAGGTAATCGACAAATGGCTGATAAGACGAAGCCCACGCCGCGCGGCGGGGAATTTAATGTCAATTTTGATTTTGACAAGGAGTATGAGGACGTCCCCGACGACCGCCCGATTCGTCCGCGCGCGGAGGGCAGAACAGGCTGCCTCGGCGGCGTAATGCTGACGGTGTTCATCATCTGCGTGTCGCTCGTCGCGGCGTCGTTATTATGGCTGGCGGCGACGGATCTGCTCGGCTTCGGCGATACAAACGACTCTGTGCAGGTGACAATTCCGCGCGACTTCACGATTGACGAAGTCGCGGAGCTGCTGCGGGAGGGCGGTCTTATCAAATACAAGTCCATTTTCAAGCTCTATTCCAAGCTCTCTCACAGCGAGGATATCATTGTCCCCGGCACATATATCCTGCAAATGAACTATGATTATCGCGCGCTGGTGCAGGGTATGACGCCCCGCGGCAAGCGCGCCCAGATAGAAATTATGCTCCCCGAGGGCGCAACGATGGCAGAGATGTTCGCCAAGCTGGAGGAAAACGGCGTCTGCGCGGCGGAGGATTTGTGGGAGGCTGCCGCCAACACCGATTTCGACTACGAATTCTTAAAGGACCTGCCACTCGGCGACAGCAAAAGGCTGGAGGGGTATCTCTTCCCGAACACATACATCGTGTATATGGGCGACTCCCCGACGCGCGTACTCAGCAGCAAATTCCTCAGCGATTTCAATCAGAAATTCAAAAAAGAGTATTATGACCGCGCAGCCGAGCTGGGATATTCCGTGCATGAAATTATCACCATCGCATCGATGATAGAGCGCGAAGCCGGTGCGGATTCCGACCGCAAAAAGATAGCCTCCGTCATTTATAACAGGCTGAAAAACCCCAATATGCCGCGCTTGGAGATTGACGCCACAATTTTTTATGTCATCGCGGAAACGGGGGAGAAATTCTCTACGGATATAAACAGCCCGTACAACACCTATCGCGTCGAGGGACTGCCGCCGGGACCCATCTCAAACCCGGGCGCGAAATCCATTGAGGCGGCGCTTTATCCGGACAATACGAAGTATTATTATTACGCGCTTTCCAAAAGAGAGGACAGAAGTCATGAGTTTTTCGAGACATATGAAGAGCATCAGGCGTTTGTTCGCAGCGATCAATACGGGGGGTAGCTTATGATTTCTTCCGTGCGCTCGCTGGGGCTTGGCGGAATTCGCGGGTATGAGGTATCTGTCGAGTGCTTCATATCCGGCGGCTTACCCGGCTTTGATATCGTCGGTCTGCCGGACGCCGCCGTGCGCGAGGCGCGCGAGCGCGTTCGCGCCGCGACAAAGAATTGCGGAATAAAATTTCCCGTGTCCCGCATAACGGTGAATCTTGCCCCCGCGGACACTAAAAAGGGCGGCACGGTGTATGATTTGCCCGTTATGCTCTGCGTTTTGGCGGCGACGGGGGATATAAAGCCCATTCCGGAGGATTGCGCGTTTTTCGGGGAGCTGTCGCTGACGGGCGAGCTGCGCCACGTGCCCGGCGCCCTGCCGATGGCGTTGGCGGCGGAGCGCGCGGGGATACGGCGGCTGTTCCTGCCGTCGGAATGCGCGGCGGAGGCTGCCTTTGCCTCCGGGCTGGAGGTGTATCCGGCAGAGCATGTGTCAGAAATTTTGGCGCATTTAAGCGGCGAAAAAACGATTGAACCGACCTCCCCGCCGCAGATTGCCCCGCGCCGGGGGCATACGCTTGACTTTGCGGAGGTAAAGGGGCAGGAGAACGTCAAACGCGCCCTTGAAGTGGCGGCGGCGGGCGGACACAACATTCTGCTTGTCGGTGCGCCGGGCGCGGGAAAAAGTATGCTGGCGCGGCGCATTGTCTCCATCCTGCCCGATATGACGCGCGGCGAGACGATAGAGGCTACAGAAATTCACTCCGTGGCGGGGCTTACCGACCGCGAAAATCCGATATTGAGTGAGCGTCCGTTCCGCTCGCCGCACCACACCGTTTCGCCCGCCGCGATGTCCGGCGGCAGCTCTGTGCCGCGTCCGGGCGAAATTTCGCTGGCGCACAACGGCGTACTGTTCCTTGATGAGTTCCCGGAGTTTCACCGCGACGTGCTGGAGGCTCTGCGTCAACCGCTTGAGGACGGCAGCATAACCATCTCGCGCGCCGCCAGCTCCGTCACATATCCCTGCCGGTTTATGCTGGTATGCGCGATGAATCCCTGCCGCTGCGGCTGGCACGGGCACCCCTCCGGGCGCTGCGTCTGCACGGAAAAATCCGTTGCGACATATCGCGAGCGCATTTCAGGACCCCTGCTTGACCGGCTGGATATGTTCGTTGAGGTCGGCTCGCTGGAATATACGGAGCTGCGCGGGCGGCACGACGGCGAGAGCTCAGAGACCATTCGCGCGCGTGTGAACGCCGCGCGCGACCTGCAGCGTCTACGCTTCACCGAAAGCGAAACGGACTGCAACGCCCATATGAACCCGCGCCAGCTTGAGGAGCATTGCGCCCTCTCGCCGGAGGGCGATACGCTGATGAAGCGCGCCTTTGACCGCCTGAATCTGACGGCACGGAGCTATGACCGCGTGCGCCGTGTGGCGCGCACCATTGCAGACCTTGCCGGTGAGCGCGATATTCAACCGGCGCATATCGCGGAGGCTGTGCGTTATCGCACGTATGACCTGCGGGGCGGCGCGCAATAATGACAGGAGAGCTGATACTGCTGAAGCAGGGCGAAATGACGCTGAAGGGCTTAAATCGACGCAGCTTTGAAGCGCGGCTGGAGCGCGGCGTGCGTCGCCGTCTTGCCCCGCTGGGTGATTTTGACGTGCGCTCATCCCAATCGGTGGTGTATGTCACGCCGCGCTCCGGCGCCGACACGCCGGATATGACAGCGGCGTTCGACGCATGTCGGGGCGTGTTCGGCGCCGCGTCCCTGACGCTTGCCGCGCGGTGCGAAAAGTCGCCGGATGCAATATATGAAACAGCGCGCGAGTATTTGGGGGACGCCCTTCGGCGCGCTGAATCCTTTAAGGTGGAGTCCAAGCGCGCGGATAAGCGCTTCCCGATGGGCTCTATTGAACTGTCGCAATACGTCGGCGGCAGGCTGTCAGAGGCGTTTCCCGACTGCCGCGTCGATGTTCACACGCCGCGCCTGACGGTGAACGTGGAAATCCGCGAGGACTTCGCGTTTGTTCACGGCGGGGCGGAGCGCGGCGCGGGCGGATTGCCGCAAGGCACGGCGGGCAGGGTAGTCAGTCTGCTGTCGGGCGGGATAGATTCGCCGGTGTCCACATATCTTGCGGCGCGGCGCGGCGCGGAGATAATACCGGTGCATTTCCTCTCGCCGCCGTATACCTCAGAGCTGGCGAAAAAGAAAACGCTTGATATCGTGAAAATATTATCCGCATATTGCGGGCGCCTGACGGCGGAGCTTGTCCCGTTCACAAAAATTCAAGAGCAAATTGCAAAGGTCTGCCCGGAGGAATACGCCACAGTGATAGCCCGCCGATTTATGACGCGCATCGCGGCGATTATAGCCGAACGGACGGGCGCGCAAGCGATAGTCACGGGCGAAAACCTTGGGCAGGTGGCGTCACAAACGCTTGAAGCCATCGCCTGCACAAATGAAGTCTCCCCGATTCCCATACTGCGCCCCGTGCTGACCTTTGACAAAAGCGAGATTACGGAGTGGGCGGTGAAAATCGGCACATATGAGACGTCGATTCTCCCGTATGAGGACTGCTGCACGGTGTTTACGCCCCGCCGCCCCGCCACAAAGCCGCGCCCGGAAAAAATCCGCGCGGCAGAGGCTGCCCTTGACGCCGAAGCGCTCATCGCCGACGCCCTCTCCGCCGCGGAACGCATAGCGTTTGACTGACGGAAGGCTCTTGCCGAGACACAGGGAATTGAAAGAAAATCTTGCAAAAAGTATTATTAAAAAAGTAAGTGGCGTGAAATGAAGCGAATATCATCGCAGCGAGGCTTAGCTTGCCCACTATCCCACACAACACAACACCCCCGCGTTACCGCGGGGGTGTTGTTGCGCTATTCAATAATTTTTGTGCGGGATATCCCGCTGCGGTTACGCCGCTGCGGTGACTGCCGTGATGTGCGGGTTTACGCCCTCATACCAGTACAGGAAGCCCTCGACATCGATCGTGTCGCCGACCTTCAGGTTCTTGACAGCGGAATAAACCTCTGTGCTGCTGTCACAGAGATAGGACTCAACCGTGAATGTGTACGTCGTGCCGTCCAGCGAGACGTTGAAGTACAGGTCGCTGCCTTCCTCGCCGGAGCCGTCCCAGTTGTACAGGAACGCAACCTCTTCGCCCTCGACAGAGGTCTCAACAGTCAGACCACGCATTGCGAAAAACTCGTTTTGATGCGCAATCAGGGACTCGTCGCCCAGCAACGCCGTCAGATCGGCAGGCTCCGCGATATAGCTGCCGTCGATGATTTCAAACGTCGCGTCAACGATCTCAACCTCGCCCGACCACTCGGCTTTATAGCCGGTTACGCGGATTTTCGTGCCGGTGACGAGCTTTGAATAATCCTCTTCAGAGCAGACCATATTGTACAGGAAATACGCACCGTCCTCATCCTGGGTATAAACGGTGGCTTTGTTGTCCCACCAGGACTGCTTTGCCTGAACATAGGTCTCGACCGTGACCTCCGTATCCAGCGCCGCCGCCATATACTCGGCATAGCTCAGGACGTCAGCGGGGACATCGTCCGGGGTTTCCTCATCCTGGGTGACTTCGGGTTCGTCGGACGGCACCTCGGCGGTGGGCGTCGGATCGGTTTCCGCGGGATCAGCGGGCGTGCACGCGGCGGCGAAGGCGAGAACCATCGCCAGAGAGAGGATCAGCGCAAGAATCTTTTTCATTTTTCGTTTTCTCCTTTTCATTATTTGGATTTTTGTTGCCTGCCGCCGTGATTTTTACGACGGCGACGATATAATACACCCGCGCGCAAAAAAATGCAAGCAAATTTTTTTGAAGAGTCAGCACAAAACTATCGCGCCCAAAGAAACGGCACAATGCGCCACATAATTAAGCCAATCAGCCCCGCGCATATCAGATACAGATATCCGAGAATTTTATAGCTCCTTATTCTCTGCTCCACGCTAAAGCCTTCCTCCTCGCAGAGCGATTTGTAAGCAAGCGAAAGCTTATCCATTTTTCGGCGCAGATGAGCGCTCTGCCACAGCCTGAACACGCCTAAGACGAACATCGCCGCAACGAACGGCAGCACAAAAAGCTCGGCTTCAATGGAGTCCGGCGGTCTGTTTCCCTTGAAGTCGTTTTCGCGAACGACATAGAAAATCACGGCGCCAAGGAGAAGAATCGGCATCGTATATAACACGCCGTTTCGCGGCTTTATAATGCCTTTTTTCTCTAATCTTCCGTAAACAAACGTACCCACCCCGATGATGATAAGCACCACCATTTGCGGAGACATAAATAGTCCCTCCTGCACCAAAGCATCTAAATTCGCTCAATTATCCTCCACCACGCGCCAGTTGAACATATGCTGAAAATCATTGAAGCAATCGACGCAAATCCAATAATACAGACGATCGTAAAACGGGAGCTTATTCACATAGCCGTCTGCCCCATTGGACTATCCCCTCTCCATAATTCAATTTGAAAACATTCTACCACCGGGGCGTAACCGTGTCAACACCACTCACACCAAACGCAGACTTCACAACCGCCGCCATCTGTGATATACTGCCGGTAATGAACAAACAATCGTATAAAGGCGGCGAACGGTTATGCGGGGGTTAATTCGTAATAATAAAATACGCGCCATCTGCCTGATGCTCGCGCTCGTCCTCGCGTCGGGGTGCCTTGCCGGGCAGGCACCTGTCGTGTCGCCGACGCCGGAGTCTCCGAGTGACGCTCCCGTGTCGGTTGACACAGCCACGCCATCCGAATCGGCAATTTCGCCGTCGCCGACGGAGCCTGAACCGACGGATACTGAGCCGCCATTCCCGGTTGACTCTGTGAAAATCGACGGTAAATGGTACGGCACAAAGAGAACAGAGCTTAGTTTCTTCTATAGCAATCTCACGAACGAGGATATTAAGCTGCTAAAATATATGACGAGCCTAAAAAACCTCTCGCTGTCGAGTAATCCGATCAGCGATCTCAGCCCGATAGCAGAGCTCACCTCACTGGAGTATCTGAATTTAAGCAACACACAGGTCAGCGATTTAAGCCCGATAGCAGAACTTACCTCGCTGGAGCGTCTGGATTTAAGCGACACGCAGGTCAGCGATTTAAGCGCGCTCTCGAGGCTTACGAATTTGCGCACCTTGAATTTAGACCTCACACCCGTCAGTGACCTCAGCCCGCTTTCCGACCTGCCGAATCTGGTGTCGCTCGGAATTCGGAAATGCAATATCAGCGATCTCAGCCCGATAGCAAAGCTCGCCTCGCTGAAGGAGTTGGATTTATTTGAAACACCCGTCAGCGATTTAAGCGCGCTCTCGAGGCTTACGAATTTGCGCACCTTGGATTTAAACTTCACACCCGTCAGTGACCTCAGTCCGCTTGCTGACCTGTCAAAGCTGGATACACTCAGAATTGAATCCTGCAATATCCGCGATCTCAGCCCGTTGGCTCGGCTGCTGAACCTGCGTAGGCTTGAAGCGTCTGACAATGAAATCGAGGACATAAGCCCGCTTGCAAGCATGACGAGCATGGAGTATCTCTACCTGACACTCAACAGCATCGAGGATATCACCCCACTTTCGCCCTTAAACAATTTAACATACCTTTTGCTGTCGAACAATAAAATCGAGGACATCAGCCCGCTTGCAAGTATGACAAGCATGACGAAGCTCGACCTGACAGACAACAACATCAAGGATATCAGTCCACTTTCCTCCTTAAGCAATTTAACGGAGCTTTTTCTGTCGGGCAACGAAATTCAAGACATCACGCCGCTTGCAAAGCTGACAAACCTGCAAATATTGTGGCTGAATTCAAATCGCGTAAGCAATTTAAGCGCGCTTTCAGAATTAATTAACTTAACCGCGCTTATTTTAGAAAACAATCAAATAAGCGATATCACCCCGCTGTCGAACCTCTCAAGCTTGAGTGGGCTATACTTGGAGAACAATCAGATAAGTGACATCACCCCGCTATCGGGCATTTCAAGCTTGCGCGATCTGGATCTGAGCAGCAATCAGATAAGTGACCTCATCCCGTTATCGAATATCTCCGGCTTGAACAGACTATTTTTGAACAGCAATCAAATAAGCGACCTCACCCCGTTATCGAATATCTCAAGCTTGGGTAGACTGGATATAAACAGCAATCAAATAAGTGACCTCACCCCACTTGCGGCATTGGAAAACTTGCGTTATGCAAGGATTGAGGACAACCCGATTTCCGACTGGTCGCCGGTTGACCACGTCATGGCTGTGACCGGTCGCCCGTGAGGGGACATTGCAACCGCTGAACTTGTATCTTTCAGATAGCCGTAGTCCAATGGATAAATGATATGTTCATATCGCGGGCGGCGCGAACCTTTTGGACGGTCAATCACAAGCTCGGCTTGTGCGATTAGCGCGTCAAGAGCAGCCTAAAAATCTGTGTTTGGGTTCATTTTACCGCCCTGTATTTTTGCAACCGACTATTCGGCTTGTCCGGCACAGTCATCTCAACCAATCCAAGCCGTATTGCGGGCTGTATATACAGCTTCGCGAATGACTGCCTATGCCCCAATCCAATTGTTTTCAATGGCGAGCGACGAGTGAATACTGCGGATTTGGTTATCTCGCCGTAGTTGAGGACTTACGGCGTTATCACTTCTGACCGTGACCATACCGACCTGCTCGCTGATTTCCGCGACCAAGTCAATGATAGCGTCTGTGACGCTATACGGCGGTATATAGGGTTTCTCTGCCACCCAAGCATCTCCTATCATATTTCTTGCCGTTATTATAACGCACAAGTCGCTCGGTTGCAGGCCTCAAATTTATCTTTTCTGCATATCGCCGAAACTAAACGATGAAATTCTCAACCTGAGTAACAGACTGTGAGGGGACATCCCCTCACCCTCGCCCGCGGAGCTTCGCTGCCACCCGCACGGCGCCATAGAGCGCGATGAGAATCCACGCGGCGACAAGCGCGCCGATTAATACTCGCGCCGTCGTCGGCAGCGCGCCGACGTCCCCGCCGCGCGACGCCGCGTCGCCGAGGCTGCCTTGATCCAAGCGGTACAGCGAGCGCACCTCGCCGTAAAGGCGCTCAATAAACGCGTCGTCCACCGTTTCGTTGCGGCGCACCGCCTTCACAACACCTTCAATCAACTGCCCGGCGGCGTCGCGCAGGGATGTTGAGCCGTTGAACACCGGCGTTACGAAGGTGTTTTCGATATTGTCAAGCAGCAGCCGCGAGGCTTTTATTTTTATATCATAATAGACGTCGTTGTCCTCACCGGCGCGGGAGAGATAGTCCGTGTATTCCGGCGATGCTTGCGCGTCCGTCGTGACGGGTACATAGCCCTCTGTCCCGGAATAGGCGATTTGCACGCCATCCGTCAGCAGGAACGATGTGAACAGCCACGACGCCAGCACCTCCTGCGGGTCGTCCTTATTAAAAACGCAGACGGAGGGACCCTGCGATATCATCTGCGGCTTCGAGGCGTCAAATTGCGGTATGGGCATCACCGCCGTTTCAAAATCCACGCGTTTTTCGTCGGCGATGTCCGTCAGCGGGGCGTTGGGCCCCATCCATGTGGCTCCGGCTGTGGAGTCAATCGCGAATATGCATTGTCCGGCGTCCAAAAAGTTTGCGGGATAGCCCGATATTTTGAAGGTGGAGAACGCGCGCGTTTCGCTGTGCTGCGCTATCGTCCGCAGCAGGGGCTTTGTCTCTCCGCCGAACAGCCGCACCTCGCCGGACGCCGTGGAATAGTCCGCGCCCAGCTGCCGCAGCTGCTGAATCATCATATTGTCCGTGGATTTATATATGAACGGTATCATCACGCTTTGCCCGTTTATGCTGAATATTCCGTCCGCGTCGCGCGCCATCGCCGCCTCGGACACCTCCCAGACGAAATCCCACGTCAGCGTGTCCGGCAGCGTATAGCCCAGCGCCTCCACGAAGGTACGGTTTACATAGCAAGCCTCCGTTGAGCGCATAAAGGGCAGCGCGTAGTAATATCCGCCGAAGGAGCATTCCTCTAAAAAGCTCCGCACAATTCCGTCGGCAGAGGGGGTTTCAAAGCGCAGCTCGCTGCCGCCGAAGCCGTATTTTTCGTCGCGCAGCAGGGAATCTAACGGCACGACGGTGTTTTGCCCCGTCAGATACGTCGCTATGTGGTCGGGGTATGTGATGCAGACGTTCGGCGTCGTGTTTGTCGTGATGTTCGTGATGACGTCGTTATATATCCTGCCGTAATCGGTGTACAGGCGCAGCGTGATTTTGATATTGGGATACAGCGCCTCAAAATCCGCTATCGCCGCGCGGTAAATATCCGTCTGGCGCTTGTTGGAGTCGTTTTTCGCCCAAAATGTGATTTCATAATCGCGCGATGTGTCAAATTCCGCCGGAATATCAAACGCGACGGAGCTTTTTGAGCCGTGACAGCCGACGGACGCCAACGCCAGCGCGGCGACGATAACAAGCAGCAGCGCGCGCCGGATCATATCTTCGTACCCCCGCGCGAGACGCCCGCCATAATTTTTTTGCGGAATATCAAAAACAGCACGATAAGCGGGACGGAAATAATCACGACAGACGCCATCATCGCCGGAATATTATCGCGCCCGAAGCCGTTTTCGCGAATCTCCTGAATGCCGTTCGACACCAGAAAATAGTTGGCGTCATCCGTAATCAGGCGCGGCCACACGAAGGAATTCCAGCACTCTATGACCTTTAGAATCGTGATGGTGATTATCGTCGGGCGGCAGATGGGCAGCATAACCTTAAACAGATACTTCAAATCGGACGTGCCGTCCACCTTTGCGGCGTAATATAAATTGTCCGGAATCTGCGAAAAATTCTCTTTTAGCAGATAGATATAGAAGACGGACGCGACGGACGGCAAAATCAAGCCCGGGAACGTGTTCCGCAGACTGAGATTCGTGATGGTGACAAAATTCGTGACCATAACCAGCTCAGAGGGAATCATCATCAGCGCCAAAAACAGGATAAACACAAGGTTTTTCCCGCGGAAATTCAGCCGCGAGAAGGCAAACGCGGAGAACACCGTGACAAGCAGCATTATCGCCGTTGTCGCAATCGTAAAAATCACCGTGTTGATAAAATACCCGCCGAGCGGCACGGTGGTGAACGCCGACACGTAATTCTCTATCGTCGGGGCAAGCGTGAAAAACGCCGGAATATGCTCAGAATTGTACGCGCCGTAGCCTTTTATGGATGTAAGCAGCATCCAATAGAAGGGGAACAGCACCATTACAGCCCAAAACGCCAGCCCGATATATACAGCCGCGCGCCCGATAACGCCGCGGATTTTCCCTCTTGTGTCGCGCCTTGTCATATGCTCATCCCCCCGCTTAATAATAGACATACCGGCGGCTCACCATAGAATTTATACACGTGATGGTGAGGACGATAACAAGCAGCACAATCGCCGCCGCCGAGGCATAGGACGGATATCCGCCGCTGCTGCCGTACAGCATATCGTAAATATATCCGACGATGGTGTTCATCTCTGACGCGTTTAGATCCGTGCCGAACAGGGCAACGGCGTCGCTGTATGCCTTAAATGCCCCGATGAAGCCTGTGATAATCAGATAAAAAATCATCGGAGAAATCATCGGGAGCGTAATCCGCGTGAAGATTCTGCGCTTTGACGCGCCGTCGATTCTGGCGGCGGCATAATACTGCGGGTTGACGGACGCCAAGGCGCCGGTCAAAATCAGCACCTTAAAGGGCATTACGACCCAAATTGTATAAAAGCACAGCACGAACATCTTTGCCCAATACGGACCGTCGATAAAATCCACGGAGCCGCCGCCGACCAAATTGATAAGCAGATTGATAAGCCCGTCGGTGTAGGCGGTTTTCTTGAATAAAATCATAAACACCAGCCCGACAGCCAGCGTATTCGTCACATACGGCAAAAAATAAACGGTTTGAAACAGGCGCTTTAGCGCGTTTATGGAGTTTAAGCCCGTTGAGATAAGCAGGGCAAGCGCCGTGGACAGCGGGACGGTGATAATCACCAGAATAAAGGTGTTTTTCACCGCCTGCAGAAAATAGCGGTCGCGCAGGATATAGGAATAGTTGAACGTCCCGACGCCGGAAAATGTCTGCGACGCGGAGTTATATCCCTCCTCAAAGGAATATATAAAAACATCGATAAGCGGATACACCATAAAGCACGTGACAAAAATAATCGCGGGCAGCAGATACAGCCACGCGCGGGGGGAGCGCTTATCCATAAGCTCTCCCCCCGACAGACTCAAAGCGGACGCGCTCGCCCGTGTCCCTGTCAAACAGATGCACCTTTTGCGGATTTAACGTGAAGCCGAGGGTATCCGGCAGAGCTAGTTGGTCAAGCCCGGAATCGGCATTGATAACGGCGCGCAGCGTGGGACCTGCGGCGGCGGCGTTAGAGCAAACGACGCTGATATCCCGCCCCATAACCTCCACGCGCAGAGGGACGCAGCGCAGCGCGCCGCGCTCGCCCGGCGTCATGCCCTCCGGACGGACGCCGACGATGACGTCACGGTCGGCTGCGCCCGTGATATTTAATACAGCGTCCTCGCCGATATAAAGCGTGTTGCCCGACACCCTGCCGGAAAACGTATTTATCTGCGGGGAGCCTAAAAACTGCGCGACAAAGAGCTTTGCGGGGTTGTCGTATACCTCCTGCGGGCGTCCTATCTGCTCGATTTCGCCGTTTCGCATCACGACAATTAAGTCAGAGATGCTCATCGCGTCCTCCTGGTCGTGCGTCACGAAGACGGTGGTTATTTTGATTTCCTGCTGAATGCGCCGCAGCTCCTCGCGCATTTGCAGCCGCAGCCGCGCGTCAAGGTTGGACAGCGGCTCGTCCAACAGAAGAATTCTCGGCTTTTTCACGATAGCCCGCGCGATAGCCACGCGCTGCTGTTGACCGCCGGAAAGCTCGCTCGGGCGGCGCTCCAGCAAATCCCCCACCTGAACAAGCTCCGCCGCCTCGCGCGCCGCGGATAGCATGGCGGGCTTTGAGAGCTTATCGTCGCCCCTCAGATTTTGCAGGGGAAACAGTATGTTTTGCAACACAGAGAGGTGCGGATACAGCGCGTAATTTTGGAACACCAAGCCCACGCCGCGGCTTTCGGGGGATAGCTCTGTGACGTCCTCGTCGCCGAAAATTATCGCGCCGGAGGTGGGACTCAGCAGCCCGCTTATCAGATTAAGCGCCGTGCTTTTGCCGCAGCCGGAGGGACCCAGCAGCGTAACAAGCTTGCCGTCCGGCAGCTCGAAGGAAAAATCGCGAACGGCAACAACATCCGCGTCGGCTCGCTTGCCGCGCCCGGGAAAGGTCTTTGTCAGATTTTGCAGTACCACTCTCATTGTAAGTCATCACACCGTTTATGTATCTTGAATATCGCCTTACGGGAGTATAGCACGCACCCGGTAGTAAGTCAAGCGCGGGGGGCTTGCCCCCACCACATCACCCGCGGTTTGTTGCGAGCACTTTTTTCTTCCAGCGTCCCGTGGCGTAGTACACGCCGCACGCCGCGGCGACTAGGCTGAAGCATATCAGCATAGACCAGTAAACTCCGGCGGGATTGCCGACGGGGAACTCCGCGCTTTTTGAAAGCCGCACCATCAGATATGCCATCGGCATACGCATAAACACCGTGCCGATTATCGTAAAGCACATAACGGGGAAGGTGTCGCCCGCGCCGCGCAGCAC
>JAIRRO010000081.1 GCA_031255955.1 Oscillospiraceae bacterium | reverse complement strand
CGCGCTTGACCCGGAAAGCGAATACGAGATAAACCGGGACATCGCGCAAGCCGCGCAGGGGAAAACAGTCGTGATGATATCGCACCGGCTATCCACCACAAAGGACGCAGACAAGATAGTCCTCATCGAAGGCGGCGAGGTACGCGAGCAAGGCAGCCACACAGAGCTGATGGCGTCGGGAGGACGGTACGCGCATTTGTTTAATATCCAAGCGAGCGAGTATGTGAGTGGTGTTGATGGTGAGTGAGTCTAAAATGAATGCATTAAAATCCCTCAAAAAATTCGTTTATAAGTTTTAAGCTTGACTTTTTTGAATATTCGGGTATAATAAGGCTGTGACTTATTTTACTCGAAAAGAAGTGGCTTTGTGAAATACATCAACAGAGATATTGATCAGATTGTTTTGGAAGCAGCCAAAAGCTATGCGGCTGTCATCATCACCGGACCGCGGCAGGTGGGCAAAACAACGACACTCCGGCGGCTTTTGGGCGAGGGTCGCCGCTTTGTCTCGCTTGACAGCAAGGAAAACCGGCAGCTTGCCATCACCGACCCGGAGCTGTTCCTGTCGCTGAACCCCGCGCCGGTAATCATCGACGAGGTGCAATACGCCCCGGAGCTGTTCCCGTATATCAAAATGGAGATCGACAACGGCGCCGCGCCGGGCAGCTTTCTGATGACCGGGTCGCAGATGTACCGCCTTATGAGGCTGGCGGGCGAATCACTCGCCGGACGCGCCGCCATTCTGCGTATGTCGGGTCTTTCACAGCACGAAATCTTTGGGAGCGGCGATTGTCCGCCTTTTGCCGTGGATTTGCCCGCTTTGCAAAAACGCGTGTCCCGCGGCAGCCCCTGCGGTGTGCCGGAGCAGTTCGAGCGTATCTGGAACGGCTCGCTGCCCGCCCACATCAGCGGAAAACACGCGAGCCGCGACCTGTTCTACAGCAGCTATATCGACTCCTACATTGACCGTGATATTCGGGAAATGGTCGATTTGAAGGACGAATTTTTGTTCCGCGATTTCGTGCGCGCCGCCGCTTGCCGCGCCGGGGAGATGCTGAACATCCACGCCATCGCCCGGGACGTGGGCGTTTCGGATGAAACGGCGAAGATCTGGCTGCAGTTCATGGAAAAGTCGGGAATCATTTTTTATCTGCGTCCATTTTCAAACAATTTGCTCAGCCGGACGATTAAGAAAACGCCCAAGCTGTATTTTTTCGATACTGGTCTTGTGGCGTACTTGACCAAATATTCATCGCCGGAAATCCTGATGAACGGCGCGATCAACGGTTCCATCTTGGAAAACTATGTCGTTTCTGAAATCATAAAGACCTACACAAACAACGGGCAGGAGTATTATGCCCACTATTACCGCGACGTTGACAGCAAGGAGATTGACTTGATTTTAGAGAGCGACGGCGAGCTGCATCCCATTGAAATCAAAAAAACGGCTTCACCGCCCGCGGAGCTTGTCGGCGCGTTCAAGGTGCTGGACAAGGCAAGCGTACCCAGGGGAAGCGGCGCGGTGATCTGCACGAGACGTGAGCTTTCGGCGCTGGACAAGGGAACGATGATTGTGCCGGTCTGGGCGATATAAGAATGCTGCGAATGCTGCGTGTGTATATTGTTGAAAGTTAGTCTTGCATTTTTTAATTTACCGGAATATAATGTGCTGTGGTGACAAACCTCTTTCCGCCCCCGCAAAGCGGAAAATGAAACGAGCGGAAAATGGAATGAAATGAGGAAAACATATTGGAAAGCCAAGAGCTGCAAGAGATTATCCAAGCCATAGGCAGGTGTTATCGCGGTAATGACAGCCAAACGGCGGCGGATATCGAGCCTCTTTATCGGGCGGTGCCGGTGGACGCCGTATATTTGGACGAGCCGGTTTTATGGTATGCCGCGCAGCACGCGGATCACGTGGGTATAAAAATTCTGATAGAGGCGGGCGCGGACGCGGCGGAGCAGGATCAATACGGCAGAAATGCGCTGCACAGGCTTGCTTATGAGGACAGCCGCAGCTATGCGCCTTGGGCGGACGTGAAGCAAGCCGCCGCGCTGCTTGCCGAGGCGGGGGCAAGCGCGCTGCGCAAGAACAGCGACGGGCTGACCTGCGTACATATCGCCGCCGAGCATGAGGGGCTGGACATCATCCGGGCGCTTGCGGAGGCGGGCAAAAAGCTTGACCTTCCAAACAAAAACGGCGAAACGGCGCTGCATCTTGCCTGTGACAGGGCGGTGCGCGCGGCGGAGTCATTCTATAAATACGCAAAGCCCGCCTATGACAAGGCGATGGCTGAAACAACCGACGGCAGCGAGTATCAGGAACGCGAGCTTTCCCGCAAACGGGAGTCTCAAAAGGAGAATCACGATAGGGAATGGGGGAAGGTGGAGCTTCACTTTCAGATGATAAAGTGCCTGATAGAGGCGGGGCTTGACCCCGACCAACCGGATAACTACGGCGCCACGCCGAAGCAGGTTGCCTTTGACTGTATGGATATTCGCGTCCCGGCGCTGCTGGAGGGCAGCTATAGCGAGGGTGACGAGCAGGACGACGAAAAGCGGCTGAGCATGCTTGCCAAGGGAATGAATCTGATGCAGGCTGCAGAAAAACAGGATTATGACGCGGTGGAGGCGCTGTTGAAGCTGGGCGCGGATCCGAATGAGCTGTGCGGAGAAGAGCTGCGGCATTACGGACTGTCGCTTCAGGGCAAGGCGCCGCTTGCCTTGGCTTGCTCCATCCCGGATAAGCGGCTGGCGCTGCTGCTGTTAGAATACGGGGCAAACCCCTGCGAAAAGGACGCGGACGAAAAGCTTCCGCTCTATTACTGCTTCCGCGCCCGGAAATATGATGTAAACGAAGAAATCCTGAAGGTTATGCTGGAAAAGGGGTTGGATATTAACGCCGAGGCGGACGGGCAGGGTAATACGCTGCTGAATACCGCCCTCCGGAATACCGATTCGGATATGTCGCGATATATCAACCGCATTCTTCGCCTGAAGGCGAACCCCGACATTGCGGATAACGACGGCGTCACACCGCTTATGCGGGCATGCGGAGAGCAGAGCGACTACATAGAGGATGTGCAAATCGCGCTGATGGAGGCTGGCGCGGACGTGGGCGCGCAGGATAAGCGCGGCTATACACCGCTGATGTACGCGGCGGGGAATTCCGGTCACGCCCTGGCAAAGACGTTATCGGGGCTGCTGTTTGAGTTTGGCGATCCGAAGCCGGACGCCGCGGGTAACGACGGTCAAACTGCCCTTGCCATAGCCAGCGAGCATAACAATGAAAATTTGGTCAATTTTTTACTGACCAAGATTTAACCGATCG
>JAIRRO010000034.1 GCA_031255955.1 Oscillospiraceae bacterium | reverse complement strand
CACGGGAGAATATATGTAGACGGGCGCAAGGACGACATGTTCATCGTCAGCGCGGTGAACGTGTATCCCAGCGATATTGAGTACGTCATTCGCGGGCTGCCGGAGGTCACCGGGGAGTATAAGATTCGCATTTTTGAACAGGACTTCACCTGCAAGTACGAGGTCACGGTCGAAAACGCGCTCGGCGGCGACTGCAAGAGCGACGAGGCCGTCGCGCGGCGCGTGTCGGACGCCTTAAAAGCCCGCACTGGAGTGAAGCCCGCGAGCGTCATAGTCCTGCCGGACGGCGCTATGGAGCGCAGCACCCACAAGGCGGCGCGGATTATCGACGAACGGCGGACGGGTAGCGCGATATGAGGCGGCTGTCGCGGCGCACAGCCGGATTCACCGACTCGATAATACGCCGGATGACACGCGTCAGCGCGCAATCATACGTGAGCAAAACTATTTGCCTTGAACTCTATAAACCTACGCGTAAAAGAGTCAAATTGTTTTGTTCATTTCCGCCGGATATACTTGGTATTGCGAGCCGAGCCGATTTTCTCAATCACGCCGGATTTGAGCATTGACGCAATAACGGCTTCAACGGTTGTCGGGCTGACGTCGGGCAAAATGTAACAGACCTCGCGCTTGCTTATCGGGAGCAGACTGTTCAGCACGGTCGCCTCAATACGTTCGCGCTTGCCGACCTTTCCGTTGTTCACTACGGCGAACCGCTTGTCAAGTTCTTTGTAGCACATCAGGAGCGTCGTGACAAAGCCCTCGATAAACGGAAAATAGCTGTTTCCTCCCGTGTGCCAGCCGTCAGAACTGTCTTTCAGAGCTTTGTAATACCCCGTCTTGTCGCGGTTGATTTGTTCCTCAAACGAGATATACCGCCCGGCGTCAAATCCGTTCTTGTATAGGAGCAGGAGCGACAGCAATCGTGAAATTCTACCGTTGCAGTCCGCAAACGGGTGTATACAGAGAAAATCGAGAATAAAGCACGGTATCAGAAGAAGTCGGTTGACCGCCGAGTTGTCGCGGGCGTCCATATACGCGAGGACAAGCTGTTCCATCGTTTCGGCAGTTTCTGTGGCTGGAGTAGGCTCAAAACGAACGCGTCGTGCTCCGCTCGCGTCAATCTCCATAATGACGTTGTCGCTGTCCTTGTAGCGTCCGCCGGTCCGGCTCGGATCCCCGACGTTCGACGAATACGACAGCATAATACCGTGCAAGCGCAGAATATCGCGCTCCCTCACGTCAAGCGCGGCGTAGTCGGAGTGAATAAGCGCGAGCGCGTCGCGGTATCCGGCGATTTCCGCTTCATTGTGATTCAGCGGCGCGGAGTTTTGATTGACGATTTCGTTAATACGCTGTTCGCTCGTGACAATGCCCTCAATTTCGTTCGAGCCTTTGACGCTCTGAACCTTGGCAACGCTCTCTAGCCGTGTAAAAACGTCGGGATAATCCGCTTTGAGCTTGTTCTCACGCTCCCGCAGTTCGCTGATTGCACCGACCACGCTCACCAGTCCGGCGGGTAGCATTCCGTGTTCGAGAAAGGAATAATCGAAATACCTCATATGGAACCTCCTTTGACTATCTGCATATAATATAACCGAATATATGCAGATAGTCAAGAGATAAAATAAAATATCTGCATATTAAGCCGAATTCAATATGCAGATATTCGTTTTATCATGGGGTGACATTTTCCCTGAACGATGACAGCTCAAAGCCGTATTGCGTTGACTTCCCCGGCGCGCTGTGGTATTATCCGGTTCGTCCTGCGCGGAGCGAGTAATATTTGTCCCGCTCATTTCATATTCCTTTACGCGGGAGGGATCGAATTTGAAACTGATTAAGCCTGTAACGATACGTAAATCCATCGCCGCGCTTCTGCGGGGGGCGATGGCTGTTGTTGCCGCGGCTGCGCTTCTGGCGGCGCCGCCTGGTATTGGCGCGCTCTCGGCGCCGGATTTAGACTCTGAGCCGGGCGAAATACGCGTTGACGCCGACTCCGCGGAGCTGGACGAGGGCGCGTTTCTGGACGCACAGGACGCTATAGCCGGCGCGGTTCCGGAAATAACGGCGCCGTCGGCGATTCTCATAGAGCGCGGCACGGGAACGGTTATCTATGAAAAGGACGCGGACGCGCGGCGTGAGCCTGCCAGCGTCACGAAAATTATGACCATGCTGCTTGTCGTTGAGGCGCTTGAAGCCGGAGCTATCGGCATTGACGACGCCGTCACCGTATCGCCGCGCGCCGCCAGTATGGGCGGCACGCAGATATATCTGCGCGAGGGCGAAAAAATGTCTGTGCGGGATATGCTGAAGGGCGTCGCCGTGAACTCAGCCAATGACGCCGCCGTCGCGCTAGCGGAGCATATCTCAGGCTCTGAGGACGCCTTTGTGGCGGAGATGAACGCGCGGGCAACAGGGCTTGGTATGATAAACACATATTTTACAAACTGCTCCGGGCTTATCAAATCCGCCGAGCATCGCACAACGGCGCGTGACGTGGCTGCAATGTCCCGCGAGCTGTTGGGACACAGCGCCATTCGCGAATACACGCAAATCTGGACAGACTCCCTGCGCGACGGCGGAACGGCGCTTACAAACACAAACAGGCTGGTGCGCTTTTACGACGGAACCACAGGGCTGAAAACCGGCTACACCAGCACGGCGGGCTATTGCCTTTCGGCTTCAGCCGCGCGCGACGGCGTGGAATACATAGCCGTGACGCTCGGCGACAAAACCTCAAACGACCGCTTTGAAAGCGCGCGGGCGCTGCTGTCATACGCCTTCGCGACATATACCCTTGTCCCCGCGGGACCCGACGCCGCGCTTGCCCCGATACGTGTAAATCTCGGTAAAACGCCCTTCATCCAGCCGGAAATAAAGGGCTACGCCTCGCTGCTTGTGACGCGCGCGGAGGCGCGGGAGCTGACGCGAGCGCTCACGATACCTGAAAAATTGACGGCGCCCGTGCGCACCGGGGACGTTATCGGCTTCGTAACGGTGAAAGCCGGGGAGCGCACACTCGCCGAAACTCAGATTATCGCAGGGCAGAGCTCCGAAAGACTCGGCTGGGGCGATATTTTTCTCAAGCTGATTCAAATGCTCTTTGAATCCCCGGAGAACCGCGCCGCATAGCTTGCGCACGATATAATACTTATGATAAAATAGCGGCGCGGATTCAAAAACATCAAGTCAAAGGATAAGGACGCCAGAATTATGATAGGATTAAACACCGACGCCGCGGTTTCGTTCGCGGGAGTAATAAATGTTGAGGCGGCGTTCACAGCGGAACGAATAGCCATGGCTATGCCGATGTCCGGCTGGACGCGTCTGCCGGACGATATGGAGCGCGAGCTGCCGCGCTTGCGCGAAGCGGGGCAAAAAATCGCGGAGAGCTCGGACGCGCTTGTTGTCATCGGCGCGGGGGGGTCATCCCTCGGCGCGCGCGCGCTTATTGAGGCGCTGCCGCCGCGCGGCGTCCGCGAGGTGTATTTCGCGGGGGACAACCTCTCCGGCTCATATATGTCGCGGCTTGTGTCGCGGCTGGCAAACCGCGATTTTTCTGTCATCGCAACGTCAAAATCCGGCACGACAACAGAGCCGGCTGCCGCGCTGCGCGTATTATTAAAGCTCCTGCGGGAACGATATGGCGCGCAGCTTTCGGACAGGCTGTACATCGTCGCGGGGGATGGCGGCTCTGCCCTGCGGAGCTTTGCTGAAACCTCCGGCGCCGGACTTTTCGGCATACCGGAGAGCGTCGGCGGGCGATACAGCGTGTTAACGGCGGCAGGACTGCTTCCGGCGGCGGCGCGCGGATTGGACATCGCCGAAATTCTCCGCGGCGCGCGCGAAGAGTCGCAGCACGGTACGGTGACGGCGCTGCGCTATGCTGCTGTGCGTCAGTCTCTCTATTCGGCGGGCTATAGGACAGAAATTTTCGCGTCATTTGAGCCGGACGCGCGCTCACTCGGCGAGTGGTGGAAGCAGCTTTTCGGTGAAAGCGAGGGTAAGCACAGCGGCGGGATATTCCCCGCGTCGGTCAGCTTCACCGGCGACCTGCACTCTATGGGGCAGTATATCCAAGAAGGACGGCGCGATATTTTTGAAACTATCGTCAGCTTCGGGGAGAGCGCCGTCGGTGCCGTGATACCGGATAACAGCGAATTTGACGACGGATTTCAGTTTCTCGACGGACGCCGCTTTGACGCCGTGAACGAAACGGCGCGGGACGCCGTTAAGGCGGCGCATCTTGCGGGCGGGGTGCCTGTTATGGAGCTTACCGTCCCGGGGGCAACCGAAGCGTCCCTCGGCGCGTTGATGTTTTTCTTTGAATACGCCTGCGCCGTGTCAGCCATTATCGGCGGCGTGGCAAATCCGTTTGACCAACCGGGAGTGGAGGCGTACAAGCGAATAATGCTCGATACGTTGAAAAATTTCGCTCATTGAAAATTTGGTGTTGTCAAATTATTTTTCACGTGCTATAATGGCGAAACGCGACGGCGGCAAGCAGCTTATCGGATAGACGCGGTGGGTATAGCTCAGTTGGTTAGAGCATCGGATTGTGGTTCCGAGGGTCGAGGGTTCGAATCCCTTTATCCACCCCATATTGTCCCTGCGGGCGGCGCTCCTGAAACGCGCCGCCCGCGGCTTGCGCCGCGTCGCGCTCCCGCAGTCAGCCCGCGATGGGATGTAGCCAAGCGGTAAGGCACCAGACTTTGACTCTGGCATTCGCAGGTTCGATCCCTGCCATCCCAGCCACTCCTTCGCGCTTAATAAATGCGACCCGTTAGCTCAGTCGGCAGAGCACCTGCCTTTTAAGCAGGGTGTCCGGAGTTCGAATCTCCGACGGGTCACCAATTTTTTTGACGGCGGTGACACAGCGTGGACGAGCAAGCACGGAAATGGAAAAGAAATTATAAATTCAGCGCGTTTATTTATACGTCGTCCTTTTGCCGCCGATGAATTTCAGGCGGGTGCGGGCAGCCGTTACGTTCGCCGCGCCGATTTTATTGTTTTTCAGCTTGACGGGTACAGCCACGCGGCGCAGCTGCATACCGATGAGCGTTCCCCCGATGTCAAGCCCCGCGTCGGCGCGAATTTCCTCCGCTGTCACGGGGTCGCGCATCGCTCGGTATGCCGCCGTGGCAAAGCTGCCGCCCGCGTTGGTCTGCGGCACGGCGTTTACAAGCTCGTATCCGCGCGCCTTCGCCGCCTCGCGCTCTATTATGACGGCGCGGTTCAAATGCTCGCAGCATTGCGCCGCCGCGTACAGCCCGCGCTCTGATAAAATCTCCGATATCGCCGCATACACGGCGGCGCCGATTTCCGGGCTGGAGGCGTGACCGATATCCCCGCCCGCGATTTCGCTTGTCGAGCAGCCGATGACAACAAGCTCACCCTCTTGCAGCCCCGCTTTTTCAAGCAGCTCGCCCAGCGCGGCGCGCGCCCCGGCTTTAATTTGTTCAAGCATTGCTTAGTCCCCTTGTTAAGATTATATCCGTCCCGTGGAGCCGAAGCCGCCCTCGCCGCGCGGCGTCTCTCCAAGGTTTTCGGCTTCTATGAATTTCGCGTGTGACACGGGCACTATCAAAAGCTGCGCCACGCGTTCGCCCGGCTCGATAATTTGCGGCGTTTTGCCGTGATTGCGCAGCGGAACCATCCATTCGCCGCGATAATCCGGGTCAACCACGCCCACTTTATTCGCCGGGGCAAGGTTGCGCTTTGCCGCAAGACCGGAGCGCGCGAAAACAAGCCCCGCGTATCCCTCCGGCACGGCGGCGGCGAAGCCGAGCGCGAGCAGCGTTGTTTCGCCGGGCGCGATTTCGATAGGGGCGTCAAGGCAGGCGTATAAATCCGCGCCGACGGAGCCGTCCGTGGCGTATTCCGGCAGCCGCGCGCCGTCCCGCGTTTTTTTAACGTACATATCCATCGGTTGTTTATCGCTCCACATATATACGGTCGGTGCCGTTTTCCTCGAATTCTTCGATGTATTCGTCTATGCGGCTGGTAAGCTCGTCCGTGTCGTCAAAGTCCGCCAGCTCACGCTCCATATCGCGGCGGGCAAGCTCCTCTGCAAGGATTTCAAAAAACACGGCGTCCTCATAATCCGCAATCGCCTCATAAATGCCGCCGTCCTCAAACCGCTCTGACGGAACCACCACGCCGTCCTGCGTTTCCGCGACGACGCCCATACCGACCTCCGCCGCATAGGAAAATATTTTGCTTTCCAACTCGTCATAATCCGTAATTCTGTCGTCACCGCGCGTTGAGTTCAGTATCTGGTTCCCGATGAATACCATATCGAGAAGCCGTCTGTACTCCTTTTTCGTCAGCTCAATATTCACAGACATTTCCCCCTCTCGAGCGCTCATAAAATTCCGCTTGCAATAGCGCGCGTCGCGTGCTATCATATCGTAATCCTTTCACATTATATCATATTATAATCCCTTTCGGCATATGTTGCAAGCGGTGCCAAAAGGCGCTCATTATTTATCTGAAAAGGTTCCGATTTATGAATTCCAACCCCATCGGAGTTTTTGACTCCGGCATAGGCGGGCTTACCGCCGTTAAGCGACTGATTCAGCTTCTCCCGAACGAGAATATTGTATACCTCGGCGATACGGGGCGCGTGCCGTATGGCTCCCGCTCGCGGGATACGATATTAAAATACGCGCGTCAAAACGCGGATTTTCTGCTGAGGCTGGGCATTAAGGCTATGATCATCGCGTGCAACACCGTCAGCTCGACGGCGTTTGACGATATATCCCGCGGCGCGAGCATTCCGATTTTCGAGGTTATTAATCCGCCGAGCGCGCTTGCCGTCCGGGCTACGAACAACGGCAAAATCGGCGTCATCGGTACGAAAGCCACGGTGCGCAGCGGGGCGTACCGCCGCGCCATCGAGAGCCTTGACCCGAGCCTTGAGGTGCAATGCGCCGCCTGTCCGCTGTTCGTGCCGCTTGCGGAGAACGGCAGAACCTCCCCGGATGACGTCGCCGTTATGGCGATAACGCGCGATTATCTGGCGCCCATTGTGCAGTTCGGCGCGGATACGGTGATTTTGGGCTGCACCCACTATCCCCTGCTGCGCGCCGCCGTGGCGCGCGCACTGCCTCCGGGCGTCACGCTTATCGATTCCGGCGCGGTGACGGCGGAGTACGCCGCCGGGCAGCTGGGAGCGCTCGGCTTGCTGTCAAGCTCTGTCGATACGGGCGTCCGACGATATTTCGTCACGGACGCAGCGGAGGATTTCGAGTCGCTGGCAGGGGCGTTTCTCGGTGCGGATATTTCCGGTCTTGCGGAGCAAACGAGCTTGGAATAACCGGCTTTTTACATCTATCAACGGCTTGAGCAAGGGGAAACTCGAACAAATGAAAGGAACAAACAGAAAGCATATGGACTGGACTATCTCAATTCTCGGGAGTCAGCAATCCTTCGGGGATGATGACGAAGAACAATTTGAACTGATTACAGAGGGGAGCTTTTCGCGCTGCGGGGATAAAACGCGCATCAGCTATTCCGACGTCGGTATGCCGGGACCCGGTACCTCCGAGACGACATTTCTGGTGGAGCCATCGCGTATCACGCTGACGCGCGCTTCTTGGTATGGCGGGGATATGGTATTTGACGAAAAGAAAAAGCATCATTTTCTTTATCAGACGCCCTTCGGCGCGCTGACTATGGGCATCGACACAGAAAGCATCACGCGGGAGCTGAACGAGCGCGGCGGCGGCTTGCATATCAAGTACGCGCTGGACGTGGATAACGTCGTCGTCAGCCGCAACAGCTTTAAGATAGACGTAAAACCGGCATAGCCGCGCCGGTGGAGTCAGGGAGGTTATACAAATGACAAATATGAATGCCCGCGCCAAGGAAATAATCAACAACGCCCTTAACGACGCATTTGACAGGGCGCGCGCCGCGGGACTGCCCGGCGCGACGTCGGACGTCGCTCCGCTTTCGGGCGCTGTGGAAATCCCGCGCGACGCGAAAAACGGCGACTTCGCGGCGACGCACGCCTTGGCGGCGGCGAAGGCGCTGGGGATGCCGCCGCGCGAGCTGGCGAAAATTCTGTCTGAAAATATTCAAACGGACGGATCGTGCTTTGATGCCGTCTCTGTCGCGGGACCGGGCTTTATCAATTTTACCCTCTCGCGGCAATGGTATATGGATACACTTGCCGCCATCGAGGCGGAGGGAATGAGCTATGGCTCGTCCGATATCGGCGGCGGGCGGCGCGTTATGGTTGAATTCGTATCCGCCAATCCGACGGGACCGATGACGATAGGCAACGCCCGCGGCGGCGTTCTCGGCGACGCGCTGGCTTCCGTGCTGACGCGCGTGGGGTATGATGTCAGCCGCGAGTTTTATATCAACGACGCGGGGAATCAGGTGGCGCTGTTCGGAAAAAGCGTCTCGGCGCGGTATATGCAGCTTGTGTTGGGTGAGGCTGCCGTGGAGTTCCCCGAAAACGGCTATCACGGCGACGATATAAAGGAGCTGGCGCAGCTTGTTTTCGACGAGCAGGGCGACGCCCTTATCGCCCTGCCGGAGGAGGAGCGCGAACGCCGCCTCACAGAGCTGGGCATCCCGCGCAATACAGAGCTGATGCGGCAGCATTTAGAGCGCTACGGCATCCGATATGACACGTGGTTCCCCGAAAGCACACTGCATAAATCGGGATATATCGCCGAAACGGTGGAGCTGTTGACGCAGCGCGGCTTGACATATGAAAAGGACGGCGCGCTGTGGCTGCGCAACACGGAATTCGGCGCGGAGAAGGACGAGGTGCTGCGCCGCTCCGACGGCTTTTTTTCCTATGACGCGGCGGATATAGCTTACCACCGCAACAAGTTTGCGGAGCGCGGCTTTGATATAGTCATCAATGTTCTCGGCGCCGACCACCACGGGCACGCGGTGCGTCTCGGCGCGACGATGGACGCCCCCGCGTTGCGTGAGGCGCTGGGCATTTCAAAGGGCGAGCTTAAATTTCTGTTGATGCAAATGGTGCGCTTAACGCGCGGCGGCGAGACCGTGAAGGTATCAAAAAGAACGGGCAAGGCGATAACGCTCAACGATTTGCTTGACGAAATTTCCGTTGACGCGTGCCGGTTTTTCTTCAACGCCAAGCCGGATAACCATTTAGAATTTGACCTTGACCTTGCCGTTCGGCAGGACAGCGAAAACCCCGTGTATTACGTTCAATACGCCCACGCGCGGATTTGCAGTCTCATAAACGCGATAGAATCGGACGGATTTTCCGTACCGACTACGTCGGAGCTTGACCACTCGGCGCTGCAAAGCGAGCCGGAGCGCGATTTGATAAAGCAGCTTGCCCAGCTGCCGGACGAGCTTACCCTTGCCGCGCGGGAGCTTGACCCCTCACGCGTCAACCGCTATGTCATCGAGCTGGCGACGCGCTTTCACAAGTTTTATACAGCCTGCCGCATCAGGGGGGAAGCGCCCGCCGTTCTGCGCGCGCGGCTGAAGCTGGCTGACCTGACGCGCGGCGTTATTAAAAACTGCCTCTCGATTGTCGGCGTCTCCGCCCCCGAGCGAATGTAAAAGTTGACAATGCCCCCGGCGTGGTGTTATAGTATCAGCGGACGAAAAAACGCGCGCGGCGCGGAAAGAAGCTGTGAATATCGATGGACAACATGTTAGAGCTGCTAAAGCGCGTCGAGCGCGGCGAGATGACGCCGGAGGACGCGCTGCTGAAGCTGAAAAAACAGCCGTTTGAGGACCTCGGCTATGCGAATATCGACCACCACAGGCAGCTGCGGCACGGTATTCCGGAGGTCATCTATGGCGAGGGCAAGACGGCGGAGCAAATCAGCGGCATCGTCTCCGCAATGCGCGAACGCGGCTATGAATGTGTGTTGATTACGCGCCTTACGCCGGAGAAAGCCTCGGCGGTGAACGCCGAAACGCCGATTACATATGAGCCTCAATCGCGCATCGGGATTTTCGGAAAAATCCCCACGCCGACAAGCGCGGGCGTGATTGCCGTCTGCGCGGCGGGGACTAGCGACCTGCCCGTTGCGGAGGAAGCCGCCATTGTCGCCGAGGCGCTCGGCAGCCGCGTTGAGCGGCTGTATGACGTGGGCGTCGCTGGGCTGCATCGGCTGCTGCACCGGCTGGATACGATTATGGCGGCGCGCGTCGTCATCGCCGTTGCCGGAATGGAGGGCGCGCTGGCTACCGTTATCGGCGGGCTGGTGTCCGCACCCGTTATCGCCGTGCCGACATCCGTCGGGTACGGGGCGAATTTTCAGGGGCTGTCAGCGCTTTTGTCTATGCTCAATTCCTGCGCGGGGAACGTCTCTGTCGTTAATATCGATAACGGCTTCGGCGCGGGGTATCTGGCAAGTCTGATTAATAACATCGGGGAATAATTTGATATGAAGCTGTATCTTGAATGCAATATGGGCGCGGCGGGCGATATGCTGATGGCGGCTCTGTATGAGCTTTTGCCCGAGCCGGAGGCGTTTTTGGATAAAATGCGCTCCCTTGGTCTGCCGGGGATAGAAATTTTCGCTGAAAAATCCGTGAAATGCGGCATCACCGGCACGCATATGCGCGTGACGGCGCGCGGCACGGAGGAAACTCAGGAAACGGACGCGGAGCCGACGCATAATCACGACACGCATAATCACGACACTCACGCGCACGGACATTCCCACGACCACGGGCATACGCACGACCATACTCACAATCACACGCATACACACGACCACAATCACACTCACGACCACGAGCACGAGCACACCCACGACCACGGCTTGACATATCCCGAAATCCTTCGGATTATTAAGGCGCTGCCGCTGCCGGAGCGCGTTATCTCCGACGCGCTGGCGGTGTACGCGCTGCTGGCGGAGGCGGAAAGCGAGGTTCACGGCGTTCAAATCGAGCAGGTTCATTTTCACGAGGTCGGCGCGCTGGACGCCTTGGCGGATATCGTCGGCGTGTGCCTGCTTATCGATATGCTGGGGGTTACGGACATCTCCGCTTCACCCGTTCACGTCGGTACGGGGTTCGTGCGCTGCGCCCACGGGCTGTTGCCCGTCCCCGCCCCCGCCACGGCGTTGCTGCTGAGGGATATTCCGATTTATGGCGGGGCGGTGCGCGGCGAGCTATGCACGCCGACGGGCGCAGCGCTGCTGCGTCGCTTCGTCTCCCGTTTCGGCGATATGGCGCCGATGAAAACGGCAAAAATCGGCTACGGAATGGGTACACGCGACCTTGAACGCTGCAACTGCGTCCGCGCGTTTTTATCGTCCCCCGAATCGCCGGACGGCGCGCGGGACGAGATAGCGGAGCTGCGCTGTAATCTGGACGATATGACGGGCGAGGAAATCGGCTTTGCGGCGGAAGCATTGACAGACGCCGGCGCGCTCGATGTGTTTTTAACGCCCGTATATATGAAAAAGAACCGCCCGGCAACGCTCTTCACGGTTCTTTGCCGGACGGAGGATAAAGAAAAATTCACACAGCTGATCTTCAAATATACGACGACGCTCGGCGTGCGTTATGAAACGCCGGGCAGGGCAATCCTCACCCGAACGGAAGCGACGCGCGAAACGTCGCTTGGCGCCGTGCGCGTCAAGCGTTCAGAAGGCTATGGCGTCGCGCGTGAAAAAGCGGAATACGACGATATTGCCCGCCTTGCCCGCGAAAACGGCATAGCGCCGCGCGACGTGCGGTGACGCGTGACGCCGTCATCCCGCACCCGTTTTTTTCACCACGCTTTTGTTCCGCCAGCCGCCGGTGAAATACCTGACATTTGTAATCAGCGCGGCGGCAGCCCAGCCGATGGGTGTTGTCGCCCACGCGGCGGCATAGCCCAGCATACCGAAGCGCACACTTAGATAGCCCAGCGCGACACGGACGACAAGCGCCGTCAGCGTGGCGGCGGATTGCAAAAGCGTATCCCCCGCGCCCTGCAGCACACCGCCGAGCAGCATATATAGCGAGAAAAACCAATACCACACCGCGTGGAATCGAATCATCTCAGAGCCGACGTTCAGCGACTCTCCTGACAGTCCGAACAGCGCAACTGTCCGCCCAGAAAACACATACATCAAAACACAGATGACAACAGTCGCCAGCAGCCCCATGCCGAGCGTCGCGTGATAACCGCGCCGGACCCTGTCCAGCCGCCCCGCACCGACGTTTTGCCCGGTGAAGTTGGCAAGCCCCGATTGAAATCCGATTATCGGCACGAACACAAAGCTGTTTATCCGATTGCCCGCGCCGAACGCCGCGATTACGGCGTCGTTATCAAAGCCGTTGACCAATCTTTGCATCGCCACCGCACCCAGTGAAACAATGCTCTGCTGCACAGCCGTCGGCAGCCCGATTTTCAAAACAGTTTTGCATATTCCGGCGTCAAAATGCTCCGCCGCGCGCGTAAACGGGAATCGGCGACGCAGATATATATACGAAATGATGACGCACACAAGCTGCGACACCACCGTCGCCCACGCCGTACCGACGACGCCCAAATTAAGCAGCAGTACAGCCGCAAGGTCAAGAATGATGTTCAACACGGCGGTGATAAACAGAAAATACAGTGACGCCTTTGAATCCCCCACCCCGCGCAGCACAAAGGAAATACAGTTATATATGAACTGAAACGGCAGCCCGAGGCAATAAATCCGCATATACGAAACGGCGCTATCCAGAATATCGCCGCGCGGCACCGAGAGCACTGTTTCAAGCAAAAACGGCGTAAGCGCCCACCCCGCCACCGTTATGACGACGCCCAAACCCGCAAGCAGCAGCAGGGATGTGTCAACCGCCAGCTGCAGCCGCTCATCCTGCCTTGCCCCGAACAGCTGCGAGGTGACAACGCCCACACCGGCGCTAATCCCCATCGCAAACGAGAGGAACAGGAACGTCAGCGCGGCGCACACGGCGACGCCGGAAAACGCCGATTCCGAGACGAAATTCCCGACGATTACATTGTCCGCCGTGTTATATAGCTGCTGAAGCAGATTTCCCGCCATAATCGGGAGGGTGAACAGCAAAATCAGCTTCCATTCGCTGCCCCGCGTCATGTCTCTTTTCATATGGTATATTGCTGTCGGAGTCTAGCCTTCTTTTTTGGCGGCGAGGTAGAAGCCGGCGGTTGCGACGCCGATATAGGCGTTCAGCCACAGCGCCAGAACATCAATGCCAACAAAGATGGTGATCACCAGCCCGAGGATAAGCCACAATATAAACGAAATCTGCAATATGAATAAATCGACCTTTTTACCGCGCATAAGCGCCTTCGATTCGCGTATGCATTGCAGCGCGCCGTATTCGGGGTTGTCGCGCATTATATAAATCGCCATCGAATACCGATACGCCGCGATTATACCGGGGAAAAACAGCAGCAGCGACCACAGCGAGATAAAAATTCCGCAAAGGATATACATCCAAACGATTTTCAGGAAGCTGCCGAAGCCGTCAAAAAGCGATTTCCATTCGGGCTTTTCCCCGCGGGCAAGTGCAAGGCAATACCACGAAAATCCGGCGCCCACCACCGTCAGGCAGATATTCAGCGCGATGGATATCAAGCCGCCCAAGGGGTTAAGGTGCCGCAAAAATAAATCTCCGGGTTCAAAATCCACAGCGGTGGCGGCGTTAAAAATACCGGCGCCGGTGTTTACCATTCCCCTCAGCTCATCAAAAGCTTTATCATATCCGGACACGCGCGTGGCAAGAACAGCGATCACGGCGGACAGAAAGAACCACACGCAGCTCACAATGACCACGGTGGGCACCGCCGATTTTATAGCCTCTCTCGCGCGGCGCTTGATTCCGGAATTAAAGGACTCGTTCCCATTCATCAGCATATACCTCCGAACTATATTTGCGCGTATATTATACGCGGTGCCGCCCGTGCGCGCGTCGCTGTCAATTCGCCCTGCGGCTTCAATAGGCTTTGCCGTTGGGGCAGCACATATGAAGTATATCAGAAAAAAATAAAATTTCAATAAAAATTTATATTGACAGCGGGAACTATAGGTTGTATAATATCTATTGTTGGAGCGAGATATAGCACAACATATTGATTTTATTTTTATCGCATTATATTGCGGCGGAGGGAATTTTATGGTCGGAACAACAGAAAAATCAACGGTTTTCGCGGGGGCGCCGGGTGGCGCGGCGCACGTTCACGGGGCACTCACGGGCATCAAAAAGCGTGACGGGCGCATCGCGGAATTTGACCTCGGAAAAATTTCGGGGGCTATCGCAAAGGCGTTCGACGCGACATATCGCACCGGAAGCGAGGGCACGGCGGAGCGGCTGGCGCTGGAGGTTCAAGCGGTGCTTGAGCATGAGGGCGGCGGCACGCCGGATGTTGAGCATATTCAAGACATCGTGGAGCGCGTGTTGATGGACAACGGCTTCGTCACGACGGCAAAGGCATACATCCTTTATCGTGAGGATCGCTCACGCCGCCGCCAGATGAATACGCGCCTTATGCAGACGTATGAAGAAATCACGTTCGCCGACGCGCGCGACAGCGATATCAAGCGCGAGAACGCGAATATCGACGGCGACACGGCGATGGGCGTAATGCTGAAATTCGGCAGTGAGGGCGCAAAGCAGTTCTATAATATGTTCGTGCTGAACCCCGACCACGCCAAGGCGCACAGCGACGGGGATATTCACATCCACGACCTCGATTTCCTGACGCTTACCACCACCTGTACGCAGATTGATATCATCAATCTGTTTAAGGACGGGTTTTCCACCGGGCACGGCATGCTGCGCGAGCCGAATGACATCGCGTCGTATGCGGCGCTTGCCTGCATCGCCATTCAGTCCAATCAGAACGACCAGCACGGCGGTCAGAGCATCGTCAATTTTGATTACGGCATGGCGGAGGGCGTCCGCAAAACATTCATCCGGTTGTATCGCCAAAATCTTTCAAAGGCGCTTATGCTGTCGCGCAAGCTGGACGACCCCGAGGACGAAATCCGCGCCATCATCGCGAAAATCGGCGAGGAATCCGGACTCTTCCCGTCGCTGGAGGGTTGCGGAGAGTATCTTGAAGCGGAGCTGCGCATATTGGAAGCACGCTTCGGCGCGGGCAGCGGGGACGAGCTTATTAAGGCGCAGAACGCGGCGCACTATCACGCGTCAAAGGAAACAGACCGCGCCACATTTCAGGCGATGGAGGCTTTCATCCACAACCTGAACACGATGAATTCCCGCGCGGGGGCGCAGACGCCGTTCTCGTCCATCAACTACGGCATGGATACCTCGCCCGAGGGCAGAATGGTTATGAAAAACGTGATGCTCTCCACAGAGGACGGGCTGGGCGGCGGCGAAACGCCGATATTCCCCATTCAGGTGTTCAGGGTTAAAGAGGGCATCAATCTGAATCCCGAGGACCCGAACTATGATTTATTCAAGCTGGCTTGCCACTGCTCGGCAAAGCGTCTGTTCCCGAACTTCTCATTCCTCGACGCGCCGTTCAACGCGCAGTATTATAAGGAAGGGCATCCCGAAACCGAAATCGCATATATGGGCTGCCGCACCCGCGTTATCGGGAATGTGTACGACCCCGAGCGCGAGGTCAGCAACGGACGCGGCAACCTCTCTTTTACATCGCTTAACCTGCCGCGCCTCGCGATTAAGGCGAACCACGACATCCCGCGCTTCTTTGAGGATTTGGACAACAAGCTGGGGCTTATCATCGAGCAATTGCTTGAGCGCTTTGAAATCCAGTGCCGCAAGCACGTATACAACTATCCGTTCCTGATGGGTCAGGGCGTGTGGATTGACAGCGAAAAGCTGAAATGGGACGACGAGGTGCGCGAGGTGCTAAAACACGGGACGCTCTCCGTGGGCTTCATCGGACTCGCCGAGGCGCTTGTCGCGCTGATTGGGGAGCATCACGGCAGCTCGGAGCAGGCGCAGAATCTCGGCATAGAAATCATCTCGCATATGCGCCGCCGCTGCGACGCGGAAACGAAACGGCGCGGACTGAATATCACGCTCATCGCCACACCGGCAGAGGGTTTATCCGGGCGCTTTGTGAAGCTGGATCGCGACAAATTCGGCAGCATCCCGGGCGTCACCGACCGCGATTACTACACAAACAGCTTCCACGTGCCGGTGTATTACACGATAAACGCCTTTGATAAAATCCGCACGGAGGCGCCGTATCACGCGCTGACAAACGCGGGGCATATCAGCTATGTCGAGATGGACGGCGACCCGATGCAAAATCTTGAC